>JAFDYM010000308.1 GCA_018267435.1 Bacteroidota bacterium
GTTCAAGCCATAGCTAAGGTTGTTAATGTTCTGCTTGTAGCGCTCATCGCTGGTTTGTATAGTACCGTTTACAGCATATACAGCAGTCCACCTTGTACCCGCCACACCAAGCGACATACCATTGTCATTAGTTGGTCTAAATGCATTTGTTAAACCATCCATTAACATCTTTGATGTTATTGCACCAGTTGTGTTCGGGGCATATAAAAAGCTAAGATAACTGCCACCGTTGGCCACCAGGTTATAAGGGCCACCACCCGAGTTGGCAAAGCCGATGGCAGTCCAGCCTCCATGATCTCCTAAGTTGGTCCGTCCGCCAAACCCATCTACTATCGATATTTTATGCGTAGGTGTTGCTGTTCCCAAACCTGTAAAACCTGTGTAATTGGCATATATGTCGTTGCCGTTGGTAGTAAAAGGTTGTGGGGCAGAGTGTAGTGCCGTATCCGCAACAAGTGCAGTTTGGGCAGTTACTGCAGTTTGTGCATCTACCGCATTTTGTGATGAAGCCGCAAACTGGCTGTGCAAAGCATAAGGCACGCTAAGTAGCTGTGTAGTGCCCATATCAGTATAGCTGCTGCCGCCTGTTGGGTCAAGTTCTACCTGCATATACTTTTCTCCATTTGCCCAATCTATGGTGTTAAAGGTGCCGCTTATTACGTTGCCGGCACCTATCTTGCAGGTAAATAAGCCATGTGCATTGGTGGTAGCCGTATCGCGCTCCTGGTATACAACTGCGCCACCTGCACTGCCGTTGTGTATGCTAACACGTAATGCAACGCTGCTATTTGTAATTGGTGCGCCGCTATTATTGCGTGCTACTGCTTGATAGTTTACATATTGTGGCGATTGAGCATGTATTATACTGTATGTACATACCATTAACGTAGCCACTATTAGCTGTGTAATTTTTTTCATATGGTGTTGTTTTGAGGTTAACTGTATGTAAAGCTCTAAATTTATTACTGTATGTCAACTATAAAAAACACCTGTTTGTGATGATTTTTTATTGAGGTTTAATATGTTTTTTATTAAATTACTAGCATGAAAACACTGCTTTCTTTTGTACTTGTCTGTTTCTCAATGCTGAGTGTTTTTGCGCAAACCAATTATTACGTTTCGCCTACAGGTAGCAATATCAATATTGGTAGCTTGACTAGTCCTTTTAAAACTATACAACATGCTTGGAACCAGCTAGCCGCAGGTGATACGCTGAACATAATGGCGGGAACGTATAACGAGAAGTTGAACCTGAATAAATCTGGCACTGGCGGGGCGCGTATTACCTTGCGCAACTATACAAGCGATGTACCGCTATTAAGTGGAACTGGCATATCTACTCAGGATGCCATGATACAGATTAACGACCGTTCTAACATCAACGTTATGGGCTTAGAAATAGCTAATAATATTCAACTAGATGCCCAAGGTATAGCCGCCATGGGCAACCCGCGCAATATTACCATTGCCAATTGTATAATCCACGACATACATTTTTCTTCTAACCCTAATGCTACTGTTAATGCCAATACTAATGCGCAGGGTATAATAGTATATGGAAACTATACCAGTGCCGTTGCAAGCAATATTTTAATAACAGGTAATGAGTTATACAATTGCCGCTTGGGCTATAGCGAGGGTATTGCCATTAACGGCAACATAGATGGCTTTGAAGTAACCGGCAACTATGTGCACGATATAACGAACATAGGTATAGATGCCATTGGACATGAAGGCACTTGTGCTGTGGCTGCTTACGACCAAGCTCGAAATGGGTTGATTTCGAATAACAAAATTCACAACTGCATTTCGCCTTATGCTACATCGGGAGGTATATATGTAGATGGAGCAAAGCATGTGATAATAGAACGCAATACCACTTATCACAATGGTTATGGTATAGAGGTGGGGTGCGAGAACGTAGGTAAGAGTGCCGATAGTATTGTTGTGCGCAGCAATTTTATATATGATAATGAAATAGCAGGTATCGCAATAGGTGGCTATGATTATCCCTCTGGCTCGGGTAAGGTTACTAATGTGTTGGTTGAAAGCAATACATTGTTCAAAAATGATTATACCAATAGCGGAGCAGGCGAACTATTGGTAAGTTATGTAGAGGCTGCTAAAGTGTATAACAACATAATGTATGCAGGCCCGCAAAACATCATGTTCTATATAGAGGCAAATATTATGCAGATAGACCTTGATAACAACCTGTACTTTGCCAGCCCAGGCTTGAATAACATGGAGTTTTACTTTAATGGTAATAGCATGGAAGGCCTTGCTCAGTACCAAACTACTATGAATCAAGACCCGCATAGTATATATGCTATTCCCGCTTTTGTAAGCACCACTTTACCTAATCCTAACTTGCATTTATCATCTGGCTCTGTATGCATCAACTATGGCACTAGCCATAGTAATGCCGCACAACAGTCAGATATAGATGGCGAGCCGCGCCTGAACGGTGTGATAGATATGGGTGCCGATGAGTACTATGGCACTACTAGTGTAGAAGACATACAGGCTATTTTTGTGAAGCTATACCCTAACCCCACTGGTGGCGTATTGCATATAGAAGCAGAGGATATGGAAAACGTAACGCTATACAACATGAGTGGTCAGTTACTTCTACAGCAGCAAACTAATGTATTAGATATGAAAGCCCTTGTTGATGGCGTATACTTTTTACATATAAAAACCAAGCAGGGCAGCGCTGCCAAGCGCATAGTTAAAACAGCGTTTGACGGGCAGTGAAGAAAAGATAACTTCGCCACCGTTAACTAAGCTATATGAAACACATCTTACTTCTAGCTACCCTTTTATTTAGCATGGGCGCTTGGGCGCAAACCTATCCCTTTGCAGAGGGGTTCCATGGTCAACCCTCTGGGCAAGTGCCTAGCGGATGGAGCGGCGATATACCCGTGTTGTCTTACCATGGCTTGAATGAGGAGAAAGGCCTAGCCGCTGAAATTGGTGGCGCAGACTTGGTTGACTCTATCATCTCTCCACTAATAGGGCCCTTGACGAACGTTTCAACTGTGTCATTTTGGTATAGAATTATCGATAAAAATATATACCCTTCTACACCTACTACATTAGGTGCGGGCGATAAGGTAGAGGTGTTCATTAGTAATGATGGTACTAACTACGATAACGTTTATACCATCGACCAGAGCAACCACACTTCATCGTTCAACTTTGTGCGCCGAAAGGCATTTATACCGCAGTATGCAGGCGATATGGTACGTGTAAAGTTTGTGTGCAGCTTTGGTGCAGGCGCTACTTACTTTGTTGATATAGATTCAGTGGTATTGCGCGATGACCCTACCGCTAGCATAAGCCCTGTATTGAATGGTGCCATAGTAAAGCTATACCCTAACCCTGTAAACGGCAGCAATGCCCAAGTCGCTATAGCTAACAGCGAAACGTATAGTATAAACGTGTACGACATACTTGGCAACTCCATATGCAGCGCCAACGGTAGCGGTACCTTGCCCTTGCCAAGCAGCGAGTGGCACAGCGGTATGTATATGGTGCAGATAAAACAAAGCGGTAGAACGCTGACGCAAAAACTGATAGTACAATAATGAAGCAGATAGTAGTAACAGGCGCGGCGGGCTTTATTGGCTGCAACCTAGTGCGTAGGTTGAACGCTGATGGGCATAGCAATGTGATAATAGTAGATGAGTTTGGCACGCCTGCCAAAAACAAGAACCTAGAGGATTTACAATACAGCCAAAAGATAGAGCGCGACCTATTTATAGAATGGCTGCTGGAGAATAGTGAAGATGTATCGTTCATCTTTCACTTAGGTGCTAGGACAGATACTACGGAGTTCAACTTCCGCGTGTTGGATTCGTTGAACCTGAGCTACTCGAAATCGCTGTGGGAGATATGCACCATTAAGGAGATACCATTGCTGTATGCATCATCGGCCGCTACGTATGGGGTGGGGGAGAAAGGCTTTAGCGATGAACACACCTTGATACACGACCTAAAACCACTAAACCCATACGGACTAAGCAAGCAGCTATTCGATTTGTTTGTATTGGAGCAGAAGAACACGCCGCCGTTTTGGTGTGGTTTGAAGTTCTTCAATGTTTATGGCCCGCACGAGTACCACAAGGGGCGTATGGCATCGGTAGTGCTGCACGCCTACAAGCAGATAAAAGAAACAGGTATGGTAAAACTGTTCAAAAGCCACCACCCTAATTTTAGAGATGGCGAACAACTGCGCGACTTTATACACGTAGATGACATAGTGGAGATATGTATGTTCTTCTACCAGCAAGCGAACA
>JAFDYM010000309.1 GCA_018267435.1 Bacteroidota bacterium
GAAAAGAAGGTATGCCCGTATAGGCGATAAAGTAATTGTTACCATAAAAAAAGCCCTACCTACAGGTGGTGCTAAAAAAGGTACCGTATCTACTGCAGTAGTAGTACGCTCTACTAAGGCTACACGCCGTAAGGATGGTTCTTACATCCGTTTCGACGATAACGCAGTAGTATTGCTAAACGCTAACGACGAGCCACGTGGTACACGTATATTCGGACCTGTAGCCCGCGAACTACGCGACAAGAGCTTCATGAAGATAGTGTCATTGGCACCTGAAGTACTATAATTAATAAGATAAATCTGAATAACAGATAAAATACAGTTGTTATGAAATTGCATGTAAAAAAGAATGACGAAGTAGTTATCCTAACTGGCGACGATAAAGGCAAGAAGGGAAGGATAATAAGCGTTGATGCTGCTAAGAGCCGCGTAACTGTTGAAGGCCTAAACCTAAACAGCCGCCACACTAAGCCGAACGCGCAGAACCCACAAGGCGGTATAGTAAAAAGCCCAGGTGGTATCCATATCTCTAACGTAGCCCTATTGAGCGACGGTAAAGCTACCCGTGTAGGCCGCAAGGCAGATGCAAAAGGCAAAACTGTACGTTTCAGCAAAAAGACTGGCAAAAACATCGACTAATATCCAATAGCCGTAGTTCAGATATACAAAGGCAATCCTTACGCAGGGTTGCCTTTTTTGCGTTATATTTAAATTTAATGAAGGGTATAGTTGCTAGTTTTTTGTTTGTAATAGTGTGGGCTATTGTAAGTCATTTCATTCCACTAGTATGGTTAACTACATCATGGATTTTCTTTCCTGCCGTATTTGTAGTACTAAGTAGGCTTAATGCTTACGCACCTCTCAGCTATTATGTAGTAGCTCCTTATAGTTTGGTTTTGATATTGATAAGCGATTTGTTATTTAGGGAATATGGTGCTGGCAACTGCGACCAAGTTGGGAGTGTATTAGTTGGTATGTCATTTGTTGCCACACTTGTTGTTGCAGATGTTATCCTAATTCACGTATCGAACAATATATACGCTTACAACAAAGGTATTGATAGGCTTGCTGCTAAAAGCCAACTTATAATTGTGCTCTATGTTTTGGCTATGCTACTGCTTGTGTTTGCCTTGGCAAGTGTTATAGAACCGGAAATAAATTTGTGGTGGCGGCAGTATTTAAGCTTGGCATTGTAAATTCTGAAGTAGGGGTGCCCTTTTTCTTTTTCCCTACAAGTCCCGTTAGGGACGACATGTTGGTAGAAATGGAATGATAAAGGAATCGAATCCCGTAGGGATGATGCCAAGCACTGGCAATATCCTGGTTGTATCATCCCTACGGGATTATAGGTAATTACATAATTACTTACTACCAATATACCGTCCCTACGGGACTATGTAACACGAATCCAACAACATCCTTGAAGAGCGGAACATGTCCTGCTCAAACTCCTTCAACTGCACACTATCGGTTATAGCCTTACCATTTATAAACAGATAGCCCATACAATTGGGCCTAAAGTATGCAGTGTAGGCATCTTGCTTTACTATGTTCACTTTCCCATTGTCCCAGTATATCGATTTGTCGTATTGGCTATTTACTTTTTTGACAAACCACAACTGCTTGTCCCAATAGTATAAGCTATCGGTGATTTTGCCTGTTTCTCCGTAGAAGGTAGCCGTAACCAACATTGGGTAATTGCTGTTGTCGAGGTAAGCTATCATCTCTCCTCCGTCGCTAGATTGGTCATACATCTCCTTATGTATCTGCTTACTATTACCTGCTTGCTTTTGTATTTCTAGCACGTGCGCATCTATAGCTGCAAGGTTTAGTGCCTTGTGCGGTACCACGCTTAAGGATGTAGCTAGCAGTATAAACAGCAGTAAAATAGTGGCAATACGCATGCTATGAATATAGTTAGATATTATGCTAAGCCTACTCCTTCACCAACCTGCCCGTAGCCACTACAACGCCTTTGCGCTTTATAAATACTGTATAACTACCGCTGGCGTAGTTGCTTACATCTACTTTTTGAAAGCCGCTATACATAGGCAAAGCTTGTCTATGTACCATTTGCCCTAGGCTGTTCCCTATCTCCATAGTGGCTTCGCCCTTGCTCCAGTCGGTGTAGCCATAGTCGATGGTTGCTACATCGCTGGCAGGGTTGGGGAATACCTTCAGTATCTTCTCCTTCTCGGCTATATCTTTTATACTGGTTAGCGTATCGCAGGCGCTGCCGGGCAGTGCGCCAAGACGGTAGTTGGGGAAATGCGGTAGCCCGCTGATGAAATTGGGCAAGTCGACACCGTAGCGTACAAAGCCGCAATTGTCACCCTCGCCATCAGGGTTATTGATAACAGACAGGCAGTAATTGGTATTGCCTGAGTTGATATATATTTTGCCATCGGGTGCTAATTGTGCGCCAAAGAAACTTTGCCCAAAAGGACAACGGAACTGCGGATCGTAGTTGGCTATTATTTTTTTGCTTGATGAAATAGGGTTTGCCAGTAGGTCATACTGAAAAATCCTTGGACTACTGAATACATAGAGGAACCTATTGTTTGGCGAGAACTCAATCGCGCTGGGAAACCATTGGGTGGAATCTATGAACTCAGAAACAACAACATGTTCAATCAGATTAAGAGAACCGCTACACCTGTTGAAATCGAAAATATTTAAGCCACTAACGGAAGCGGAAGCAAACGTATTTCCATTTTGCGAGAAACGCATCGGAAAAAACTCATCCCTATTTACTACACCACCGCCACACTGCACATTTGTTATCTCATTTATCCCATTTGAATATGTTAGGTTATAACAGTTAGTAGAAGTACGGTTTGTACATGCCCACCAATCTTTTCCGTTGCCGTGCCTCACTGCTATTATATACACATTGCCTTCATCTTTTAAAACTGGCTGATCCTTGGTAACTATTGCGCCATGCCCCATATTACCATTTATATCAATCGTAGACTTCAATACTTTTTTGGCACCAACCATATACCCTCCCGAAACATTGAATGTATCGACAATGGTATAAAAAATATCATAATATCCATTTCCTGCCGGACAGAGTAGGCTTATATGCTGATGAGGAAATGGGTTTCCTATATTGAAAGCATCGGGATATAACAATGAATATAATGTTGACCCATCCACATTTCCCAGTGTGTCAGAACCAGGGATTTTTTCATCGAAACGGTTATGCACCTTTACCCCATTGCAACTTAGCAATAGATTTCCTTCTTCATCTGATATCATAGAATTTGACCTCTGAAAACTAATGCCCATGGAATCTAAGCTAATCGCTACAGGATTTTGGTTAAAGTCAAAGCGGCATTCCCCTATCCATTTGCCAAATCCGCTGTCATAGTTTTGGGTCAAATATCCTGCTAACCATATATAATCTTCCTTCTGCGCCATGCCCATTAGGCTACACATACACAACAACACGGCGGCTATCATTTTCATATAGATAAATATATGTGAAATATGGCAAAGTCGCTTATGCCATTTGGCAGTCCGCTAAAGCAGACTGCAATACAACCAATGGAATATGATTTTGTTTGTTCTTGCTGCGCAAAGGCTCGCGTCTGTAAGACGCGATAAAACAGACTACTTCCGCTTATCTTCTTTGCCGTTGCGCTTTAGGCAACGGCCCTAAGGCGAGATACCGAGATGTTATCACGCAGTGATGATATCTCTGATTGGCTACACTAAATTTGGCTAAAGCCATATAGTGATTCGCCTTGCTTACCGTCAGCTAAAGCAGACGGCAATGAATCAAAACATTTCCTCATTATTGCCAAAGATTCTTTGCCGTTGGATTCATCCAACGGGGGACAACATCGCCCTCACATGCCATGCATTTATACTTCGCGGCTCTCTGCGTCTTCACTTTGCGCCCTCTGCGTGAAACTGCATTTTATATAAAGCGAAAAATGTCAACAGCATGGTCGCGCGTGGCAACCAACAGTAGGAGAGAAGCGCCATCGTACCGCGCCAAATAAAAAAACACGTTTTATTTTACACACCCCCAACAAATTTATCTGCCGACAAATTTGTTGACCCCTCTTATAGAGGGGATAGCTACCGACATTTATGCGCAAGGGCTGTGCTTTTCCCTCCTACAAGGAGGGAGTGCATGGGCTGTGGGTAGGCAGGGAGGTGTTGTAGCTGATAAGCACTACTACCCAAACCAAAAGGGCAGTACCCTTGCGGAAGTACTGCCCTGTAACCATCACCCTCTTTATATTGAATTACGCGCTGGCGCCACCATCTACGTTGATGGTGCTACCCGTAATGAACGATGCCTCGGGGCTGGCTAAAAAAGCCACTGCTGCAGCTACTTCCTCGGCCTTGCCATAGCGCTGTAGCGGTAGGCCTGCCTTTAGCTGTGCGGCAAACTCCGTGTTGTCCGGGTTCATGTCGGTGTCGATAGGGCCGGGCTGTACGTTGTTTACGGTTATGCCCTTCGCGCCGAAGTCCCAAGCCCAGCCGCGGGTATAACCTGCTACGGCAAACTTGGTAGCGCTATATTCAGTAATGCCAGGGAAACCCACGCGCGAGCCCAGCACCGAGCCGATAGAAATGATGCGGCCGCCTTGTGGCAAGTGCTTAACGGCTGCGTTAACGGCTGCCACCACACCCTTTACGTTTACGGCATACTGTCTTTCGTAGGCTTCTGCCTCGTTGGCGCCACCAGCTATGGCATTACCTGCCGATACACCTGCGTTGTTCACCAATATATCTAGGCCACCTAGCTCGGCTGCGGCGTGGTCTATGGCGCGGCCTACGGCTGCTGCATCGGCGCTATCGGCGTGTACCGCTAGGGCGCGTACGCCCGTTTGGCGCAGCTCGGCCTCTAGTGCTTTCGCCTTCTCTTCCGAGCTTACATAAGTAAATGCTACATCTGCGCCTTCGGCTGCTAGTTTGCGTACTATGGCTGCGCCTATACCGCGGCTACCGCCGGTAACTAGGGCCACTTTTTTGCTTAATCGTGTCATGCTTTTTAGTTTTGTTTTTTATTTAATATTTATATTTGAACGTTCGTTCCAAAAATGTGAAAAAAAATTATTCGCTGCCTAGGCTCTCTATTAAAAGAGCCGCCATTTTGCGCACCTGCTTAGGGTTGCGGAACAGCGCATAGTTCTGCGAAAAGCCACTGAAGCTCGACACTATAAAGTCGGCCAACAGCGCAGGGTTCAAGTCCTTTTTTATTTCGCCTGCCTCCTGTGCTTTTACTATCAGCACCTCGAACACCTTGCTTGTTTGCTCTACGTTTTTCTTGGCAAGTTGGCGCACTTCCTCATCGCAGTTAGCTAGCTCAAAAGTCGACTTCACCGCCATGCAGCTCTTCTTACTATCAAGCGAGCTTTCTACTATGGCATTTATGGCGCTGCCTATCACCTCAAGCGGCGTACCCTGCATTTGCGCCATACTGTTACACGAGCACGCATTCTTGTTTACATAGTCGGTAAGGCACTGCAGGTACAGGCTGTGCTTATCGCCGTAGGTATCGTATATACTACCGCGGTTAAGGCCCATGGTATCCACAAGGTCCTGCATACTGGTAGCATTGTACCCCTTCTCC
>JAFDYM010000030.1 GCA_018267435.1 Bacteroidota bacterium
TAGGGGGTGTATTGATAAGCCCTGATTTCAAACCTAAGTATGGTATGTTGGGTACAACTTTCGGTGGTGCATACTTGGCCTGTGCCGCGGGCATAGCAGTATTGGATGTTATAAAGCAGGAACAGCTAATGGAGAACGCCACAGCTATGGGCAGGTATCTAGTTGAATCGCTGCAAGGCATAGAGGGTATAAAAGAAATTAGATCGCTTGGCTTAATGACGGGTATTGAGTTGAACTTTGCCGCTGATAGCATCCGTAAGAAGCTATTGCTGAAGCACCATATGTTTACAGGTTCTGCATCTAACAAAAATACTTTGCGCATACTGCCATCGCTTACGGTTAGTAAGATTGAAATAGATCTATTCGTTAACGCTCTTCAATCATCAATAAAAGAATACTACAATGAAGCAGTTTCTATCGGTGCATAATGCCGGCAATATGGATAGCCTTATAGCCGAAGCTATGCAAGTGAAACAACACCCAATGGCGAATAGCGAATTGGGCCGTGGCAAAACATTGGGTTTGCTGTTTCTTAATCCTAGCTTGCGTACTAGGATGAGTACGCAGCGCGCTGCCTATAACCTAGGTATGAACGTAATGGTGCTGAACCTGGATAAAGATAGCTGGCAGATAGAGTTTGAAGATGGTGCCGTTATGAATAGCATCAAGAGCGAGCATATAAAAGAAGCTGCTGCTGTTATATCGCAGTACTGCGATGTGATAGGCATACGTTGCTTTCCCGGTTTGGTTGATAGGGAGAAGGACTACACCGAGCAGGTATTGAACAGCTTTATAAAATATAGTACCAAGCCTATAATAAGCTTAGAGAGCGCTACACGCCACCCACTACAAAGCTTTGCCGACATGATAAGCATAGCCGAAACAAAAACAATAGCTAGGCCTAAAGTAGTGCTTACCTGGGCACCGCATATAAAAGCATTGCCACAGGCAGTGCCTAACTCGTTTGCCGAGTGGGCCATAGCTAGCGGTGCGGATGTAACAATAGCCCAACCTGAAGGCTATGAGCTGGAGACAAACTTTAGCAATGGCGCAACAATAGAGTATGACCAAGCAAAAGCTTTGGCTGGCGCTGACTATGTGTATGTAAAAAACTGGTCATCGTATAACGACTATGGTGCTATGCCAGAAGTGAAAGGCGATTGGCTGTTGACTGCTGAGAAAATGGCATTGACCAATAATGCACGCATTATGCATTGCCTACCTGTAAGGCGCAATGTAGAGTTGCTAGATGAAATGATTGATGGGCCCAACAGCATCATTCAATTACAAGCGGGCAATAGGGTAGTAGCGGCGCAAACTGTATTGCAGAAAATACTACAAAGTATATAGGCTATGGAAAAGCTAACAGTAGTAAAAATAGGTGGCAATATTATCGACAACGAAGCGGCGTTAAAACAGTTCGTTGCAGATTTCTCATCTATACAAGGTCACAAAATATTGGTGCATGGGGGTGGTAAACTAGCTACTGAGCTAAGTGCCAAGCTTGGCATAGAAACGCAGATGGTAGATGGCAGGCGCATAACCGATGCTGAAACCGTGAAGGTAGTAACTATGGTGTATGCAGGTTTGATAAACAAGCTCATTGTAGCTATGCTAAACGCGCATGGCAACACTGCTATAGGCCTATGCGGTACCGATTCAAAGTTATTGCCTGCTATCAAGCGACCAGTTGTTGATATAGACTATGGCTGGGTGGGCGATGTATTGAAACAGGAAGTGAATACTGCTTTCATTCATACATTGCTGCAAGCAAACAATATAATAGTGCTTGCGCCTATTACTGCGAATGCTAATGGCGACTTACTGAACATCAATGCCGATACGGTTGCTACTACCATAGCAGAAGCCATGAGTGCTGAGTATGAAACAACTTTGGTTTATTGCTTCGAGAAGAAAGGTGTATTGTTATCAGTTGATGATGATAACAGTGCAATAGCTAACATAAACGAAGCTAGTGCTGAAAAGCTGAAGCAAGAGGGAGTTATAAATAAAGGGATGCTGCCAAAGATTAGTAACGCTATTGCTGCATCTAAGAATGGAGTGGCAAAAGTATTGATAGGCCATGCCGAAGATATAAAAGCACTTGCATTAAATATGGAGGGATATGGAACACTTATCTCTCAATAACCTATCGCAGCAGGCTATTGCCTTGCTACAGCAGTTGATTACTATCCCTTCGTACAGTAGGGAAGAAGATAAGACTGCCGACTTGCTAGTTGCGTTTATGCAGCAAAATGGTTTAGAGCCACAGCGCATAGGTAACAATGTTATTCTCCGTAGCAAGCAGCACGATGCTGCAAAGCCAACGGTTTTGCTTAACTCTCACCACGATACTGTAAAGCCTAATGCAGCTTACACGCGCAATGCATTCGATGCAAGCATAGAAGAAGGCAAGCTGTATGGTCTTGGCAGCAACGATGCTGGCGGTGCATTGGTTTCTCTATTGGCGGCGTTTATGCATTTCGATGCAATAGACGATTTGCCTTTCAATCTAATATATGTGGCTAGTGCAGAGGAGGAAGTATCTGGAGCAAATGGCATAGAAAGCATTATTGAAGCTATTGGGCATGTTGATGTTGCCATAGTGGGCGAGCCAACGCAAATGCAAATGGCCATAGCAGAGCGAGGCCTTATGGTGCTTGATTGCAAAGCTATAGGCGCAGCGGGCCACGTGGCTAACAATGTTGGGGTAAATGCCATATACAAGGCTATGCCCGATATTGATTGGTTCCGCACTTATCGTTTCGAGAAGGAATCAACTTGGTTAGGCGCGGTAAATATGAACGTTACACTCATCAA
>JAFDYM010000310.1 GCA_018267435.1 Bacteroidota bacterium
AGCGCATGCGCGCAAGAACGGCTACTTCGATAAATCGCTAATACCGGTGCTAGACCAGAACGGGTTGACGATACTAGACAATGATGAAACCATACGCGAAGATGCAACGATAGAAGCATTGGGTAGCTTGAAGCCATCGTTCGCCATGCCGGGCGAGTTGGGCTTTGATGCGGTGGCTATGTTGAAGTACACCGATGTGGAGCAGATAGACCACGTGCATACCCCAGGTAATTCATCGGGTATAGTAGATGGTGCGGCTATAACATTGGTAGGCTCGAAGGAAATGGGCGAGCGCCTAGGCTTGAAGCCACGCGCACGCATAGTAGCAGGTGCAGTTACATCATCGGAACCTACTATCATGTTAACTGGCCCGGCAGACTCCGCCCGCAAGGCTTTGAAGCTAGCAGGTATGAGCGCTAAGGACATCGACATTTACGAAATGAACGAGGCGTTCAGCGCAGCAGTATTGAAGTTTCAGCGCGAGCTTGATATACCAAACGAGATACTGAACGTAAACGGCGGCGCCATAGCTATGGGCCACCCACTAGGCGCTACAGGCTCTATACTACTTGGCACCGTGCTTGATGAACTAGAGCGCACCAACAAAAACACAGGCCTTATTACGCTATGCGTAGGCGGCGGTATGGGCGTGGCAACGATAATAGAGCGCGTGTAAAGGTTATGCCGGTTTTAGTCCATCTTGCCGATGAAAAGGAAAGTGCTTCCATTAAACGCGGAGGTATTAAAATAGGTAAGTACCGCAAAGGTATATACTGTATGCCAGTGTTGCCTGATTTTTATGTTTCTCATCAATGGCTGCGCGAGTTAAAACGCAGGGGTGCGAAAACATATGTTGGTGTATACTTTAAGGCCGATAGTAAGATGATGGTATATGCTGGTTATTATAACAAAGAGCATAGGCATATAACCTTAGGAGAAGCTATAAAAGAGATAATGAGCAGTGATAACCCATTAGGTTATGAACTAATCATTGATAGAAAAATTGAGTCTAAAGAAATTTTCAAGATCAAGTCTTTGCCGCAGAAAATAGGTTGGCGATATGAGCCTGAAAGCCATCGTAAAGTACCTAGCTGTGGTTGTCAGTTTTGTGTAAGTATAGGAGGTATAAAAAGAGCAAAGTTGCGTGAAAAACTTGAGCCGAAAATTCCACAGCCCCCATATGCTGAAGTAGTAGAAAAATTGACGTTGGAATCGGATGAATATGAAGCGGCAAACTTGCTATGTTATGTAAGAATGAAAAAGAGGCGTTCGGATCCAGACAAACTAAGGTTTTTACTCGATAGAAATTCCGACATAATTAATCAGGACCTCGCTATAACTTTATCCAAGTTTAGTCATGCAAACACAAAGCAGTTTTTGCTTGACTTAATTGAAATGCCGGATGCCGATACAAGAGGATATGCTGCATCTAGCCTATTAGATTTATATGGCCAAGAGGTAATGTCATTACTAATAAGCAAAAATGATATAGTCATAAATGAGGCGCTTGAAGAATATACTCTCTCAAACAAGCCAGGATAATCTATTTGTCCCGTAGGGTCCAAGCTTCGCATGACCCCCCCAAGCGACATTCAAGTAGCGTATCTGCTATCAATCTTTGTGCTCTTTGTGTAGTATTCCCTTTGTGCACTTAGTGGTTAAACACATCCTACACCCGCTCAAACAAGCCCGGATAATCCACCACAAAGCCTTCATTATCTACGGTAATAATAGCCTCGAAATCGTTAGGTATGTTTTCGTATTTGTAGTGGTGTTGGTCTATGCAAGTGTATTGTTGCTCTACAGCTTTTACCTCACCTTCTATCACATCGAAGTAAAGCACCTTTATGGTTTTCGACTCACCTGCTTGTAGCTTAAGGTTGCGGATGGGCAATGTATTGGTAAACGGCGTTAGAGATATATCTACAAAAGTGCAGTCGTTAAATTCTTCTGCCATCTCCTCATTCTTCAGCCATACATTGCCCTCGGTGCGTATGTACATCTCGTCTATTTCCCGCTCGCCTATGCTGCCGCTTAGGCTTACCAGCACTGGCTCCCAATTGGGTGTCATTACTACTGAATATACCACAGATAGCGCATCGTTCTGCTCGCTGCTGATAATGCCCATTACGGTTACATCCTCCTCATCGGCATCTATAATGCAGCGCTCGGTAGTAAAGTTTTGTAGGCCTTTCCAGTGTAGTTGGGTAGTCATGTCGGCGAAGCTAAAAATAAAACAGGGCTGAAGTAAACTTCAAGCCCTGTTTCGGTATATATATGGAGTAAGTGACGCGCTAATTGGCACAAGTTTCCAAGCCTATAATTTTAGGAGGAGTGTACCTGGTGTGTATGCTTAACTCACCGTTTTTATCTACACAGTCGCCGTTCTTCAGCACTGTGGTTTTCCCTTTCTTTATAAAGTCGCCAGTAGGTGTTAGCTTACTGCCATCCTTAAACACTACATCGTTTTGTATCAATTTATCATTCAGCATTACAACTACTTTGCCTTCTTGCAACATCACACAGTAACGTCCCTCGTTGTGTGGTGCGGTGTTGGCCTTTTTGCTAGGGGCTTGGGTAGTTGAATCTTGCGCTACAACGGCTATACAAGGACAACAAGTAACAATAACGAAGAATACTCCGCTCATAACCTGATGTTTTATATTTCTACCAATAGTTTGCATGATGATAAAGTGTTTAAAAAGGTGTGCCAAAGGTTTCGCCCCAAACTACAATTATTAATGACACGCTGTTCCCCTCTCTGTTTATAGAGAGGGGTTAGGGGTGAGTCAATTTGAACTTAACCGTATAGTACATTATACTTGCATACCCTTACAAACAGGGGCGAATATGATAGACTACAATAAGGATGCGGAAGGCATTGTAACCCTTACGCTGAACAACCCGAATAAATCTGCCAACGTTATCAATACAGCCTTTGGCGAGGCATTGAGGAATACTGTTGCCAAACTGCAACAAGAGCAAGACAGCATTGCGGGAATTATCATCACATCGGCTAAAGACACCTTTATGGCAGGTGCAGATATTGATGAGATGTTTGCAGAAACAGAAGCAAAATATTTCTTCGAGCGCGCCGAGCAACTGAAGGCGGCGTTCCGATACATAGAAACACAGGGCAAGCCCGTGGTGGCTGCTATTAACGGTACAGCCCTAGGCGGTGGCTTCGAGGTTACATTGGCTTGCCACCACCGCATAGCTATCGATAGCCCTAAGTTGCTGTTGGGTTTTCCTGAAGTTACCTTGGGCTTATTGCCGGGCGCAGGTGGCGTAACGCGCCTTGTGCGCATGGTGGGCCTACAGCCTGCCCTGCCATACCTTACCGAAGGCAAAAAGGTAAACCCCAAAGAGGCCCTAGCCGATGGCTTGATACAAGAGCTAGCGAAGGATAAAGAAGAGTTGATTGCTAAAGCAACGGCATGGATAAAGGCACACCCTACAGCTAAGCAGCCTTGGGATGAGAGCAGCTACAAAATGCCGGGTGGCAGTCCGCTTACGCCTAAGGTAGCGCAAATGCTGCCTGTGGTGCCGGCTATGCTTACCAAAAAAACTTACAACAACTACCCTGCACCATTGGCTATCATCAGCGCAGCTATAGAAGGTGCATCGGTTGACTTTGAAACAGCAACCAGGATAGAGAGCCGCTACTTTACACAGTTGGCTACTGGCAAGGTGGCTAAGAATATGATTAAAGCATTCTGGACACAACTGAACAGCATTAATGCTGGCGGTAGCCGACCTAAAGTGGCCGAGAAGGGCACCTTTAAGAAAGTAGGTGTGCTTGGTGCAGGTATGATGGGCAGCGCTATTGCCTACTGCGTAGTAACCAACGGCATGGAATGTGTGCTGAAAGATGTAAGCGAAGAGGCAGTTGCCAAAGGCAAGGCCTATACCGAGAACCTGCTGAAGAAGGGCGTGAGCAAGGGCAAAATGACGCAGGAGAAAGCAGAAGAAGTATTAAGCAAGATAAATGCTACTACCAAGGCTGACGACCTTATAGGATGCGACTTGATAATAGAAGCCGTGATAGAAGACCGCAATATAAAAGCTGCGGTAACTAAAGAGGCTGAAGACCGCATAGCCGATACGACCATTTTTGCATCTAACACCTCTACCTTGCCTATTACGGGCTTGGCCGAGAAATCGCAGAGGCCGAAGAACTTCATCGGTCTGCACTTCTTCTCGCCGGCCGATAAGATGCCATTGGTAGAAATTATAGTGGGCAAAGAAACTAGCGATGAAACGCTTGCCAAGGCCTTCGACTTTGTGAAGGCCATAAAGAAAACGCCGATAGTGGTGAACGATAGCCGCGGCTTCTACACCTCGCGCGTGTTTGCTACTTATGTGTTAGAAGGTATAGCCTTGCTAGCCGAAGGCAACAATGCCCGCGCTATTGAAATGGCAGGCTTAAAGGCGGGTATGCCTGTTGGTCCATTGGCATTGACTGATGAAGTGAGCCTAACCCTTATAGCGCACATACGCAAGCAAACTGTAGCCGACCTACAAGCCGAAG
>JAFDYM010000311.1 GCA_018267435.1 Bacteroidota bacterium
ACACCTTAAGTACCGATAAGGCAAACTTCTTTTTGAAGAACAACTTCTTCGATAAGCTTGTGGGCAACGATAATGTTAGAAAGATGATAATAGCCGAGCGCAAGTACGATGAAATACAAGCAAGCTATGCCGCCGAGCTAGAAGCTTACAAGAAGAAGCGTAAGTTGTACTTACTGTATCCTGACTTCTACTAAAAAAAAGTAGGGTACAACGTTGTTCGTTGTACCCTTACTCCTTCCTCAGTCATTGTATGTTTAAGTAACCTAGTTACTTGTGTTAGCTACTTGGGCAAAGCGTGGTGCAAGTGCCGTTGCGCGTGCCGCTTTGTGTGTCGTTTGTTTGGTTATTCATTGCTTAAGTTTTTCATCGTTGCTTACACTAACAATGTAGTAGGGTGGCAAGCATCTGTCAAGGTTATGGGGCAAAAAAAGGTTACAAAAAACCAATAAAATATTTTGTTAAGCGCTTAAGTGATTGATATTAAGCCTGTTGAAGCTTGAAAATATTTTCAAAAAAAGCGCCTGAAAACGTAACCTTTCTGTTTTGCCGTATTGTGGCAAGGCCGTTTTAGGTTGTAAAACAATTATGGGCGGTGCTATTGTGCATCTCTCGTACGTACGCATGCCACGCGCCTACAGCCTGCGGGCATCTTTCGCATTAAGACAGTTGGATAAATCCAACGGCAAAGAATCAAAAGTATTTTTTGAGGACATACTACGATTAATTGCCGTTGCTTATAAGCAACGGACTAGGATAGATGCTGTTCTTGGCTTTAGCCAAACTCGGTTGGACTAAAGTCCAAATATTGCTATTACTTCTAACCGTCAGCTAAAGCAGACGGCAATTATATTTCTAGTAGGATTAAATGTCAACAGTAAAAGCGCGCGTGGCAACCAACAGCACGTGCAAAGCGCTATAGCACCGCGAATGGTTAATGGATTAATAATTATCCATTAACCATTCGTCCTCTAATGCTTTTAAATCAACATCGGGGTAGCCGAAATCGCGCACTAAAGTTTCTTGGCTTATATCTCTCTTTTCGGGGTCAAGGATTAGCCACAGCGTTTCATCGACCGTTTCAATGCTTTGGTATACAGTTTCGTTTACTTGTTGAATGAGGTAGTTGGCATAATGAACGCCATAAGAAAAACCTTCAAGCATGCCTGTGGCTGGATAGGTAGTATTGTATATCGCTTGTCGGTAGTGGAAAAGCTTGTTGAATAACCAAGGTATTTCTTTACCCTCCCAGTATGGGGCACCAGGATATGAAGACTCTATTTTCGACTTCATTTGTGCATCTATTATAGCATTGCGTTCCTGTGGTCTTTCATGTATAAAGCTTCCCATTACAAGGTAGTCTATATTACTTTGATCGGGCTTGGTTTTATCGGCGGGGAGCTGAAAGTTTGTAAGCTTCTGCCATATACTCCTTTCTGCATTTGGTTTACTTAAACCCAATGCCGCTTGTAGGGCATAAATTTGTTGCAACCTAGCTTTGCCTGGGGCCGAATTTGCTGCATGGTCTTGGCTCCATAGGTATCTATATTCAAAAATAAGATAGAGCAGGTCCTTAGCGGTCATGTGCCTAATTCAAAATCTTATAAGCCAGTTCCTTTAGCAGTTCGCCTTCTTCTACGCCGTGGTTGCCTACGCCCTTGCTGCGCAAGTCGTACTCCTCCAGTGTATAGAATATCTGCTCCAGCTTTTGCGTGCTGTATTGCTGTGCGGCCGTGCGGTAATCTTTAATAAAGAACGGCGATACCTTGATGAGCGCGGCAATGTCCTTATCGGGCAGCGCCTTGCTGCTATGGAACATATATACCTTGCTGAAGTAGCCATACAGCGAGCCCAGCACCATTGGCAGCGGACCACTTTTTGGGTTAGATATAAAGTAGTTTACTATCTGGAACACACGGGTGCGGTTCTTGGCGCCAAAAGCATTGTTCAACTCGAATACGTTATAGTCCTTGCTTACACCTACTTGCCTTTCTATATCATCGGTAGTAATGGTAGCACCGGCGGGCTTGCCTATTATCAGCTTCTCCAACTCATTGGCTACCTTGCTTAGGTCGGTACCCGTAAACTCAACCAGCAATGCCGCAGCCTGCTCGTCTATTTTGTACTTGCGGTCGGCTACCCAGCTCTTTACCCAAGGTGCCACTTGGTTTTCGTACAGCGGCTTCGACTCAAAGAACACAGCCGCCTTCTTTATCTCACGCGCAAATGCCTTGCGGCCATCGGGTGTACCGTGCTTAAACACAAACACCAGCACCGTGCTTTTAACAGGGCGCTTAATATATGCCAGGTACTGTTTCTCTTCCTCCTCTTTAAAGCTTAGGGCTTGTGCTTCCTTCACTATCACCACTTGGCGCTCGGCCATCATAGGCAGTCGACCGCAGGTTTCCACTATCTGGCGGGCGTTTACATCCTTACCATACACTATGGTTTGGTTAAAGGCCTTCTCCATATCGTTCAGGCCGTTCTCCTCTATCAGGTCGGCAAGCTTATCTATAAAATAAGGCTCCTCGCCGCAGAAGAAATATACGGGCGCAAACTTGCGGGCTTTAATGTCCCTTGATATCGATTCGAAAGTGTCCTTTTCCATAACAGCGCGTGCAAGATAAGAAAAGTCCGATGCAGGATGACCGATGTCGGATGAAGATTCCCGCATTAACATCCGACATCCATACATCGGACATCCGACAATTCTTACTCTCCCGGCCTATAAATCCTCTCCGCGTTACGCATGATAGTTTCCTTATCGAAGGTCATGGTTTTGAACTGGTGGTTCTGGAACATTTGCATCTGGTCGTTGTAGTGTTTGCTACTTGGCTTGGCAGAGGCGCCATAGGCATTAATAGAAAGTATCTCCACGCCGCTAGGGCTGTACTTGTTCATCTGTATATAGCCATCGCCGCTTTCTATACGGAATATGCCCAGCTTTTTATCGTATAGCTTGGCATCGGCTGCACGGTTTACTTCGCGCAGTCCATCGGCAGGTATGTTTATGTTGCCGCGTATGTGGCGCTGTATAGTGCCCAAAGTTACATCGGTAGTGCCATGCGTTTTAAGTAGAAACTTTTTGCTTTCGCGCAGCGCCCATACTGCTTCTTCGGCAGGCACTAGCTCCTTGCGTATCATTAGCATAGCGAAAGGGAATTTATGCTTCTTCAATAGGTAATGGTGCATCAGCATGGCCACAGCCGCGCCCTTGCTATCGGTATTGCCCTGCCAGTTCCATTGCTTTAGTGTGCGTATGCCATCTGCTATATCGGGGTATTGGTTTTCATCTAGCTTATACACGTTTGCAAAACGCTTAGCATAGCTCGAATCTTTGCAATAGCTATTATCGAACTTGATGCGCATAAAGTCGGCCCAAGTTACCTTGCCGTTTATCTGCTTCATCATTTCGCCAAAGCGCTCGCCACGGTTGTATTGAAAGGGTTGGCAACCAATAAAGCCCCCTTGCCAATTGCAGGCATCGCCGCTACAGTTGTAAGGCGTTTGGTTGCAGTTAAATACATAGCCGCAACTAGGGTTGAACAACGCAGGTTTCTGACTATAAGGCAATAGCTTGTTCCATACCAAATCGCTGCGCGTGCCATCTATAGGTTGCTTCCACGGTATGGCCGTACTGCGTATAGGGAACATACCTGCGCTCTGCCAAAATATGTTGCCCTGCACATCGCTGTATATAATGTTGAACTGCGCCACTGCTTCCATGCGTATGGCCTTTTCAAACTCGCCCCAATTGCGCGCCTTGTTCATGCGGTACCACTGCTCGGCAGCGCGTAGGTCGCGGTAGCTAGGGAAACGGATAGCATAGTAACCGTGCTTGCTTTTAAACACAGGGCCTTGCTCGCTGTAGTATAACTTCTTTGTTACGCCTAGTTTAATGCCCCCTAGCTTCACTTTCAGCTTTGCCTTGCGCGTAGCAAATGGCAGCCACTTACCATCGTATAGATACTTGCCGCCTTTTACCTGCAGCTTGTATATATCGCCTATGGTGTGGTAGTTGGTAGTATGTGCCCAACCTAAGTTTTTGTTTGTGCCTACAAATATGGTAGCCCCGCCCGGAAACAAACCACCTATAGCATCCCAACCTTCGGCACTGCTTATGTGCGCCTCGTACCAAGCAAAGCGCCCCTCTATAGGTTGGTGCGAGTTGATGAGTAGATACGCTTTGCCATCTTCGGTGTGCGAAGGCGCAATTGCCAAGGCATTGCTACCAGTTTCATTCGGCGCATAGAACTCTGTTATCCTATCTTCCTTTATGGCCTTCAGCGCCATGCCCACACCCGACATCAAAGCAAGGTTCAAGGTATAACCCTTCACGGCATCGTTCACCGTAAAGGGTAATGCCTGTTTCATCAATACTTCATCGGGGTGCTTGGCGGCATAGTCGTTTAGCCCTTGTACATAGCCTTGCATTACCTTTATAAACTCAGGCGATAGGTCCTTATTCAAGTTGGCATCTACAAAGGTGTCTATGCCTAGAAACTTCATACCATAATCGAACAGCACACCTTCTTTGCCTATCACGCTACCCAGCAGTCCCTTTGCCGATAGTAGGTTGTGTTGTATGTGCTCAAAGTCGTCCTCGCTATGCGCCCAAGCAAGGCCATAAGCCGCTTCGGCATCGGTATTGGCATATATGTGCGGCACGCCGAAGCTATCGCGCACTATTACAATGTTGGCAGGATTGATTTGAGCAAACAGGCTTGTGCCTATCAGCAACAAGGCAAGGGTGATGATGTTCTTCATGTCGGGGTAAAGGGTATAGGCTAATGTAAATAAATATACAATGCTTTGAAAGAAAGGTTCGATAAAGCTATGTTAAGTTTATTGGTACACTAATATTATATTTAGCTGGTCAACACAGCCTTTATGAAACACTCATTTATTCTATTGCTCGCAGCTATTGCGCTTGCTACCTCCTTTACAGCTTGTAAGTCCAAGCAACATACCGATACAAATAGCAACGCCATTGTATTGCGCTTTACCTTAGATGCTGATGGCAATATAGTAGAGGAAGACGTGCGTCAACAGATTACGGCTATAAGTAAGCATATAGATAGCACCAGCAACAAAATGATGATGTATGTGTACACCGAGCAAACGGGCAGTACCGAACAGAACATTGCACTAGGCAAAGAGCTAGGCCATGCCGTAAAGCAATTTGCCCAAGACCAAAGCGAGCGCGCCTACTACGACCTTGGCTTAGAAGTACGCGGCTACGAGAACCCTATCGACTCATTGAACCCTGCCAGCCTAAAAAACAGGAGGATAGAGGTGAGGCCGTTGTAGGTTTTTTTTTTATGCGCGGTACTGTGGCGTTTTACTCATACTGCTGGTTGCCACGCGCGACCTTACTGTAGGTGTTTTTTACCTTGCGCTTAGTGCAGCGTTACCCTCCATGATGTCTTTCGCAATGCTCAAGCATCACCTCTCCCTAAAGGGAGCGGCGGTTCTCCCTTTAGGGAGTTAGAGGGTAGCCGCGCCAAGCGCCTTTCCAATTACATCCCACTTCTTCCTATATTGCACGCATGAAAAAGCCCCTGATATTTATAGCCCTATGCAGCCTATTGGCAAGCTGCGCTACCTTACCTAAAAGCTACCAAACACAAGATGAAGTAATAGCCGTTGGTCCAGGCCCCGAAGATGCAGTAGTAGATACCATCAGCGAGCAGCCACGCCTGCTTTTAAGCTGCAACGCCCGCCGCAAGAACGATGCGCATTATGGTGAGATAATGGCGTACTACCCAAAGGACGGCAACAAGAAGCTATTGACGCGTACCAATGAACCGAAGGACCTGCTCTTCAACCCACATGGTATTGACTTGGTAAAGGTGAAGGACAGCTTGATACTGCTAGTAGTAAACCACGAAC
>JAFDYM010000312.1 GCA_018267435.1 Bacteroidota bacterium
AAAACATCTTTACGCCTTCGTGTATTTCATATCGGTCTAGGCTTATGTATTTCCCTTGTCCGTATGTATGTGCAGCTTTCGAAATAGCTATAAACACCATAAGGCCATTATCATTTAACTGCTTGTAGCAATCCTCTATAAGTTTTAGACTCTCGATGCTGTCAAGCAAATGAATAAGCGAGAAGCAAAAAATACCGTCATACAGCACATTATCAAATGGCATATCGGTTACAGAACCATGATAAATAGTCATGCTATTGCCATAGTGTTTGTGCGCCATATCAATTGCGCTGTTTGATATTTCTATGCCTGTAACCGACATCCCTGCTTCTATAAATGGCTGTGCATTTCTACCATAACCAATACCTGGAATTAGCACTGTTTTAGTTCCCTCTACAACAAATAAATCCCTAGCTAATAAAGCAGAAGCAGCAGGACTTAAGCCCCACATTTCTCTTTTCTCTATAAAATTAGATTCCCAAAATTCAGGTTTGTCTGGTTTTTTTGCCATGTTGCAATATAGTGTGTTTTATCCTTCTACCACCGTTACCAACCTTGGCGAGTTATAAATAGCAGAGGGAGAGATAACAGGCTTATTGAGCGGTAGGATCGATAAATGGGTTATTGTTTGATTTTTAATAAACTGGCATTTATAGCCACTACAATGGTGCTTGCACTCATCAGTATAGCACCCATTGCGGGGCTTAGAACAAAATTAGGATAAAGTACACCTGCGGCAAGTGGAATTGCAACCACGTTATAGCCAACTGCCCATATCAGGTTTTGTACCATTTTGTTATAGGTAAGTTTGCCGAACATAATCATCTTTACCACATCTTTGGGGTCGCTGTTCACCAATATAATATCCGCAGTTTCTGCAGCCACATCTGTACCTGAACCCACGGCAATACCCACATCTGCCTGCGCCAATGCAGGTGCATCGTTTACGCCGTCTCCTGTCATTGCTACTATTTCTCCTTTTGCCTGCAGCTCCTTTACTTTTTCCTGCTTATTATGAGGTAGCACGTTTGCTAAGTACCCGTCCATTCCTAATTTATTAGCTACGGCAGCGGCTATCTTTTCATTATCGCCTGTAAGTAAGAATGATTTAATGTTCATTTTTTTGAGTTCATCCACAGCCTGGGCCGAACCTTCGCGTATACTGTCTGCCAGTGTTATGATTCCGACAACCTTGTTGTCGACTAAAACAAAATTTACGGTTTCCGCATCCTGGTTTATCTCTTTAGGAATTTCTGGTAACGAAAGGCTGTTTTCCCTAAAATAGTTGGGACCCGCGGCCAGCACTTTTTTCCCATTCACAGTACCTTTTACGCCTATGCCTTGCATATAGTTGAAGTCTTCCGACTTCCATAATTGGAGGTTTTTTGCTTTTAAAATATCCATAACACCTTTGGCTATATGATGTTCCGAATTTTGCTGTACTGCGGCGGCATATTGAAGTACTTCGTTAGCGCTATATTCATTCGTTAATGGAATAATCTTTTCCACTGCATGAGAACCTTTGGTAAGTGTCCCTGTTTTGTCAAAAATGACCGTTGATAGTTTCCTTGTTGTTTCAAATGCTGTACGGTTGCGGATAAGAAGTCCATTGGTTGCTGAAAGTGTTGTTGAAATAGCAACTACCAAAGGGATTGCTACACCTAATGCGTGTGGGCAGGCAGTTACCATTACCGTAACCATCCTTTCAAGCGCAAAAGCGGTATTTCCAGTATTGGCATACCAATAAGTGAAAGTACCCACACCTACAACAATAGCAATAAAGGTTAGCCATTTTGCTACTTTATCTGCCAGGTTCTGCGTATTGGATTTTGTAGCTTGCGCCTCTTGCACAAGGTTTATAACACGGTTAAGGTAGCTGTCTTTTCCTACGGCCGTTACCTTTACCTTAAGCGATCCATCGCCATTTATCGAGCCTGCAATAACCTTGCTGTCCGGTTCTTTTTTTACGGGAATACTTTCACCAGTAAGCATACTTTCGTTTATGTACGAAAGCCCCTCTAGTACCAATCCGTCGGCAGATATTTTTTCACCAGGCTTTATAACAATGGTTTCACCATCTTGAAGTTCTTCTAGCTTTATTTTTATAGCTTCTCCGTTTCGCACTACTGTAACATCGTTGGGTAGCAGGGCTACAAGCGATTGCAATGCCCTAGATGCCGTCATTTGCGAGCGCATTTCCAGCCAATGTCCTAACAACATAAGGTCAATTAGTGTTGCCAGTTCCCAAAAGAAATCCATGCCTTGCAAGCCAAAAACAACAGCAACTGAATAGATATATGCTACTGAAATGGCAATAGCTACAAGGGTCATCATCCCTATGGCTTTTGCCCGAATTTCACCTACCATTCCTTTCAGGAATGGCAAACCTCCATATATGTATATCACTGTTCCGAGGGTAAGCAGTACATATTTGTCTCCATTGAAAGTTATGCTGAAACCCAACCATTGCTGTATCATATGCGATAGCAACAGAATAGGAACAGTTATTACAATGCTTACCCAAAAACGGTTTAGGAAATCGCCTGTGTGGTGCCCTTCGTGCTTATCAAATACCTCTTTTGAATCGTCGTTGTGATGATGGCCTGAATGTTCGTTTTTTGATGTATGTGAATGCGAAGCCGATGGTTTACCCAGGGGGATCAATGCCATGCCACACAGCGGACAGTTACCTGGTTCGTCTTTTATTACCTGCGGGTGCATAGGACAGGTGTATTTATTCATAACATGGGTTTATAACGTTATATACTTTATGTCTTGTGCCATAACTACTATGGCTTCCACTTGTATCTCTTGCAAGTGTCCCTTCATGCAACAACATGGCATAACTAACAGCATTGATACTGGGACTGCTGTTGAGGTTTTTTTTAATGGTGGGCTTCTACAAAGATATAAAAAGCAGCTTTTGGAGTTAATGCTTCTTGATGGGTAGAGCAAAGGGGCATTAAAAAGGCTAGAATCTATATCCTAGCCCTTCTATAATAGTTGTCGTTAAAAAGTATTCTATAATTCTTTATTGTTGAAAGCTATCCCTCCTCCACCGTCACCAACATCGGTGAGTTATATATAGCAGCAGGGGAGATGACGGGCTCGTTCAGAGGCAGATGCTTGCCATAGCGTTGTATCATTTTGGCTTGCACGGCCGCGTGGCTCAGATCGAAGTCTTTCAATTGTTGTAGTTCGCCTACTTGTACATGCGCCGAGCGGTCGTATAGCTTCCACACCAATTCAGAGCAATAGATGCGCTTATCGCTCCACTCAAAGTGTAGGTCGTAGTTTTTGCCGCGCATTTTGTTGCCCTCGCGCAGCATTTGTTGTTGTACCTCGGCGGTCAACACTTGGTCTGCATCTTTCAATCGCTTTACTACATAGTGTGCATCTTTACCGCGCTTTACCCACTTGGCGAGCGGAGTAACGGTTACTGGCTGCACGGCCTCGAACACATACCACTCCCCACCCTGCTGGTACACTATGCCGCAGTGGCTATACGGCGAGTGCGTAGCCAACTGTATGGCCTTGCTCTGCCCCGACATACTAGTCTGAAATATAATATCGCCGTTACGCAGCTTTACGGGCTTCAGCTTGTTGTACTTCATGCTGGTTTGGTACTTATAGAATACAATACCAATGGCGGGTAACAACATGCACATAAGTGCTATGGCAAACAGTTTCAGGTATTTCATAAGCTTGTTTTTTAGTGGCTCTACAAAAGCTTATAGCGGTGTATATATTGGCAACGTGGCTTTAACATGGATATTATGTGGTATTGCCATTACTTATGGGGGAGGGTTATAGGTGTTTTGAACGCGGATGATGCGGATGACACTGATTCTCATAGATTAAGGGTGTGGCAAATGTTGTTTTCTTTTGGTATAGATGCCAACAGTATGTAGGCGCGTGGCGCGCAGAACTATGGAGGAAGGAGTAGCAGGAAAGCCCTAAAAAAGTGATATTGATTACACCGATGTATAATAAGATTACACAGATTAATAATCCGTACTATCTGTGTCATCTGTTTTATCCGTGTTCGGATGGTAAACTTGCCTACTTTCTTCAATTGCCTACTGCCTACTACTTTCCCACCTCTGCCCAATTATTCTATTTTCGCGCTGTTATGAAGTTTACTATTGCAGCGCAAGACAGCGAAACAAAGGCCCGTGCCGGCGAGGTGGTTACCGACCACGGCACCATACAAACGCCCATATTTATGCCTGTGGGCACTTTGGGCGGCGTAAAGGCCGTACACATGCACGAGCTGCGCGATTTTATTGGCGCACAAATAATATTGGGCAATACCTACCACCTGTACCTACGCCCCGGCACCGATGTGCTGGAGAAGGCGGGTGGATTACATAAGTTCAATGGCTGGAACGGACCCATATTAACCGATAGCGGTGGCTATCAGGTACACTCACTGGCAGCCATTAGAAAGATAAAAGAAGAAGGAGCGGAGTTCCGCAGCCATATTGACGGCAGCAAGCACCTGTTTACGCCCGAGCGCGTAATGGATATACAGCGCAAGATAGGTGCCGACATCATTATGGCATTCGATGAATGTACGCCTTACCCTTGCGACTACCGCTATGCCAAAAACAGTATGGGCCTTACACACCGCTGGTTGGAACGCTGTATAAAGCGCTTTAACGAAACGGAATGTGCCTATGGCTACAAGCAGGCATTGTTCCCCATAGTACAAGGCAGTACCTACCGCGACTTGCGCAAAGAGAGCGCTGAGTTTATAGCCAGCATGGGTGCCGAGGGCAATGCCATAGGTGGTCTATCGGTAGGCGAGCCAGATCAGGATATGTACGAAATGACCGGGCTGGTATGCGATATTCTACCAAAAGATAAGCCGCGCTACCTAATGGGTGTGGGCACACCTGCCAATATTTTGGAGGGAATAGCTTTAGGCGTGGATATGTTCGACTGTGTAATGCCTACGCGTAATGCCCGCAACGGTATGTTGTTTACCACGCAGGGTATCATAAACATAAAGAACGAAAAGTGGAAGGACGACTTTAGCCCTATAGACCCTGAGAGCGATTGCGAAATGATGCGCACGCATACCAAGGCGTTTTTAAGGCACTTGGTGCATACTAAGGAAATGCTAGGGGCGCAAATATCATCTATAAACAACCTGAGCATGTATTTGTGGATGGTAAAAGAAGCGCGCAAACAGATACTAGCAGGTACCTTTGCAAGCTGGAAGAAAGAAATGGTGGTGAAACTGATGACTAGGTTGTAGAGAGAAGGCAGGGAGAATTAAGGTAATTTGAAAATTGAGTTTCATCTTTCGCCTTAGCTCTCCTTTTAGGGAGAGGATGTGATTTTGGACGAAGTGAAAAATCACATCGGAGGGTAAAGGCGAAAGAATTGAAAAGGATAGTTAAGGCAAAAAGTAATTCGTATTATAGCTTAGTGCCTGTAGGCATATAGTAATGAAGAAAATAGATAGGTACATACTGGTAAAGTTTCTGGGCACGTTTGTGTTCATTATGGCTTTGCTATTGGGTATTACCATAGTTATTGACCTTAGCGAAAAGATAGACTCGCTGGTAGATAACCACGCCACTGTTGGCGTAGTGGTGTTTGACTACTTTATCTATTTTATACCATACATTACATCATTGATAGGGCCTTTCTTTGTATTGGTCTCGGTTATCTTTTTTACCTCGCAGCTGGCTTCGCGCTCCGAAATTATAGCCATACTTAACAGTGGTACTAGTTTCTATCGCATGCTGTATCCATATATGATGGGTGCTACCATAGTAGCAGGTATATTCTACATAGGTAACCACTATTTTGTGCCCTATGCCAATGCCAAGCGTATACAGTTTGAGCGTATATATGTAAGCAAACCGCACAATAATTTGCGTTATAGTTTCCACCGTACAGTTTCGCCAGGTACCATAGTATATATGGAGAACTACAGCAGCTTTGAGGCTAGCGGTTATAAGTTTTCTATTGATAGGTTTGAGAAAGGGAAGTTAGTGTATAAGCTACGTGCCGAACGGGCAGATTGGGACAGTACCCATAAGCATTGGAAGGTTAGCAACTACTACATACGCGAGCTAAAAGGTGATAAGCATATTATTACAAAGGGGGCTATGCTTGATACGGCTTTTGTCTTTACGCCTTCCGATTTTTCAATGACAGAGCATTTTAAAGATGCCATGACTACACCACAGTTAAAAGAGCATATAGCCATGATGTATGCTTCTGGTCAACCTGATATAGAGTTTTATGAGGTGGAAAGATTTAGGCGTACTTCATCGGCGTTCAGTATTTACATACTTACTTTAATAGGTGTAAGTGTGGCATCGCGCAAAATGCGTGGGGGCTTAGGTTGGCACCTAGTACTAGGCATAGGCCTAAGCGCGCTATACGAAATAGTAATGAAGTTTTCCATCACTTTCGCCACCAACTCTAACCTGCCACCAGTAATAGCGGTATGGATTCCTAATCTTATCTTTGGTTTGGCTGCTGTGTACCTAATTAAGAAAGCACCGAAGTAGTTTTTCAGTAGGCAGTAGGCAAATTAATACAAGTAGGCAATGCGCTTCGCTGCCTTCTTGCCTATATGTAACCACACATTTATGAGTTGGCGTCGAAACTAGTTGCCTACTAATTCAATTGCATACTGCCTGCTGGCTTAAAAATTATGCTTCAAAGCCTGCTGCACCCAATCCTTTTTGGCGAATTGCTTTGCCTTGTAGTTCATAAAGAAGGTAGGGAAGAAACGCTTGATGTAGTACACCGCCTTGGCTTGGTATGGGTGTAGTATGTAGAAGGTCTTTTTGCCTGCTTGGGTCAATATTATCTCTGCTACTTGGTCGGGTGTGTACTTGGCCTTGTCTATTATCTTCTGACCTATAGTAGTGGCATTTTTATCGCCACGGTTATGCTGCATTATATTGCTGCGGAAGAAGGTGGGGCACACCACGCTAGTACCTATGTTGAAGGCCGTTACCTCGCTGTGTATCGACTCCATTAATGATATAACCGCTGCCTTGGTTACATTGTACATACTCATG
>JAFDYM010000313.1 GCA_018267435.1 Bacteroidota bacterium
ATTTTGCCCCACACAATAATATACCCAACGAACGTTAAATTGCAATTACTTTAAGAGATTGATGGAGATAAAGGCGAAAGAACTGGCCGTACTACTTGGCGCTATACTAGAGGGTAACCCCGATGCCAAAGTGAGCAAACTGGCTAAAATTGAGGAAGCTGATACAGACTCGTTCTGTTTTTTGGCAAACCCTAAGTATTACCATTATGCGCAGACCGCGCATGTAGGCATATTACTATGCGATGAAACCCTAGACTATAACCGCGATAACATACAGGCTGCCCTGCGCGTGCCCGAGCCTTATGTTGCTTTTCAGAAGCTGATGGAGTTATATGCTGCCATGAACAATAACAACAGCAGTGCGGGTATAGATGCCAATACGCATATAGGTAAGGGTAGCACCTACGGTAGCAACCTATACCTAGGGGCGTTTGCATACGTAGGTGCCAATGTAAAACTAGGCAACAATGTAAAGATATACCCCAATGCCTACGTGGGTGATAATGCTGCGATAGGTGACAATACTACTATCTACGCCAATGTATCTATCTACCACGATTGTAAAGTGGGTACAGATTGCATCATCCACTCGGGTGCGGTAATAGGGGCGGATGGCTTTGGTTTTGCGCCACAGGCCGATGGTACGTACAAAAAAATTCCGCAGACAGGCAACGTTGTAATAGGCAACCACGTTGAGATAGGTGCCAATACCTGTATCGATAGGGCCGTTATCGGTTCTACCCAAATAAAAGACGGTGTAAAGCTAGATAACCTGATACAAGTAGCTCACAATGTGGAGATAGGGGAGAACTCGGTTTCTGCCGCGCAAGCGGGCATAAGCGGTAGCACGCGTTTTGGTAAAAACGTAATGATAGGCGGCCAAGCAGGTATTACCGGCCACTTGAACATAGCCGATGGCACTAAAATACAGGCACAAAGCGCCGTAATACGCGATGTAACCGAGCCTAACAAGGGCATAAGCGGCGCCCCAGCCATTGATGCTAGGGAGCACTATCGCTTGCTGGCTAGTATAAAGGCGCTACCGCAGTTGATACAAAGGGTAAAGGAACTTGAAAAGAAACTAGAAGGAAAATAGCTATAAAGCCCCTGATATATGCGATACCACCTTTTTATACCATTCCTGTTTATGTTGGCTTGCATGCTAATATTAAACGGCTGCAAAAAGGCACAATACCTAGGTACTTACAATGGTACCTTGTACACATGCGTAGCTGTAGAAGTAAGCCCAGGTGTATTTATGCCTTCTACCGAGCCTAACGCTGCTACTATTGAGGTGGAAGCTGCTAGCGGAAACTATGTTATTATTGGTTACGGAAGTGGAATAAAGGTTGAGTTAAGCAGTACAGGCAATTTCGATAACCACGATGGGTTTACGGGTAGCTTTAGAAACGATACATTGAAGTTTTATGACCATGTAAGTGCTGGCTGTTCAGAAAGTTTTATTGGAGGTAAGCAGTAACACGTATGAAGCAGTTTATAGTTTTATGTACAATTATGCTACTATTTGCTTCGTGCAAAAAGGTAGATATAAGTGCTTTAACTGGAACTTATGTAGGCGAGGCATGTGCAAGCGGATTTGTAAATGATACTACAGGTTCGGGAGCACAGTATGTTACAACCTGCGAACAAGATTTTGTAAAGGTAATAATAGACCCCGACAGAGATGACAAGTTGCGCATAATTTACAATGGCAATAGAGATGTAAAGGTTGATAATGATTTGCATTTTGATGATGATAATGGCTGTAAGGGGATGTTTTATGGAGATTCGATAATGATAACCTACGAGCCAAATTGGACCCAAGCGTATTGGTTTAGAGGAAAGAAACAGTAGTATTATAAACAAGCATAAAATATTCGCCATGATGAATAATCACCCCATAGCAAAGAACATATTGTCGAAGGCAGTTTTGCCCTTTGTGGTAACCTTGCTACTGGTAAGCGGTTATTCGTACAGCAAGTGCTATATGAAGGGCTTTAAGCCTACCAAGCAGCACATAGAGGGCAGGTGCGCGAAGGAGCAAAGTAATAGAAATGACATAAAAAGGGTGTAAATGGCATTAGTAATTGGTAAAATTTTAGCTTTGCGAACTTTTTAAGAAATTGTTAATGACGCATTCGTACCAGCAAACAGTCAAAAGTGAGGTCTCTTTATCAGGCAAAGGACTACATACCGGTAAATACGTAACCGTAACTTTTGTACCCGCACCCGTTAACCACGGCATCAAGTTTCAGAGGGTAGACCTACCTGAAAAACCTATTATTAATGCCGACTGCGACTTGGTAACAACCGTACAGCGTGGCACTACGCTTGAAAAGAACGGCGCTGGTATTTCTACCGTTGAGCACCTTATGAGCGCCCTTATAGGTTTACAAATAGATAACGTACTGGTACAAACTGATGGCATTGAAATTCCTATTATGGATGGCAGTGCCCGCCCATTTGTAGAAGCACTTGAAAAAGTAGGGATACAGGAACAGGGCGAAGAGCGCGAGGTATTTGAACTGCGCCAAAACATACACTACCACGATAAAGAAAGCGGCGTTGAATACCTGGCTATGCCAAGCAACCGCTACAAGGTAACGGCACTTATAGATTACAAGAGCGAAGTACTAGGTCAGCAGCACGCTACCATGGAGAAGGTGAACGATTTCAAGAATGAGATTGCCCCTTCGCGTACTTTTTG
>JAFDYM010000314.1 GCA_018267435.1 Bacteroidota bacterium
ATCCACTCCCAGTTATCAAGGCTATACTCGCCGAACAGACCGCCATCGCCCACGCCGGCGTTGTTTATCAATACATCTATGCCTCCGGCGCTAGCTATAAATTCGTCGAAAGCCTTCTTGTATTCTTCGCGTTTCGATACATCGAACTGGTAAGTGAAAGCCTTTCCGCCAGCAGCTTCTATCAGTTGCTTGCTTTCGGCCAGTGCTTCGCTCTTTATATCGGTTATGCCTACCGTCCAGCCATCATTGGCTAGTGCCAATGCCAGGGCACGGCCTAGGCCGCCACCGCCGCCTGTTATAAATGCGCGTTTCTTAGGATGCTGTTGGGTTAACTGGTAAGCCATAATCTATCAGGGTTTAAGGGTTGTAAATATAGAATTTGCGGCGGTTTATCGCACGCCTTTTTCGGGGTGCTTACCTTGTATGGGTTTGTAGAAGTTCATTATCTCTACAATGTCGGCATCGTAGTTGCCTGTAGGGTAGAAGGTAGGACCAAAACCTACTTCCTTCTTGCCAAAGTCGATATAACCAAGGGCAATAGGTACTTTTGCTTGCAGGGCTATGTAGTAAAACCCTTTGCGCCATACGGGGGCATAGTCGCGCGTGCCTTCGGGTGCCATGGCCAGTATAAACTCATCGTGGGTGTTGAATTTCTCCACCGCTATTTCTACCACACCGTGCTTGCTGAACCTATCTACAGGTATGCCGCCCACGCTGCGCAGTATGTTGCCAAGCGGAAAGAAGAATAGTTCCTGCTTGCCGAAAAACTTAGCTTTAATGTTCCAGATGAATTTTGCGCCTAGGCCGTATATTAGGTCCCAACCGCTGGTGTGAGGAGCGGCTATGGCTACATACTTCTTCAGCTTTGGTGGCTCGCCCACTAGGCGCCAACCCGCTAGCTTAAAGTATAGGGTAAACAGTAACTTGAACATACCCACCGAAGATAGTAGAATATTGCTACTGTGCAGCTAGCTTGTACCCGCGTAGTAGTTCTTCAATGCCCAAGCGCTTTTTGCCTTCCAGTTGGCAATCCTTTACTGCTATGTAGCCATCGCTGGTGTAGAAGTGCAGATAGGTTTTGCCATCGCTTTTATATCTGCCTACAGGTTCGTTGTGCGGTGCCTGCTTTTTGTCGGCACTGTATATCTTAAAACCCTTGCCATCAAGCGTAGTAAAGGCAGCAGGGTAGGGGCTTAGTCCGCGTATGTGGTTGTACACCTCAGCGGTAGTTTTGCTCCAGTCTATTTTGCAGGTTTCCTTAAATATTTTCGGGGCGTGCTTTATATCGGTTATATGGTCCTGTGGTATTTGCGGATAGTCGCCACTCGCTATGGCATCAACTGTTTTGCCCAATACGCTTGCGCCTAGTTGCATTAGTTCTTGATATAGTTCGCCTACGTTTTCATCATCACGTATAGCTATCTTTTCTTGGTAGATAATCTTGCCCGTGTCTATTTCATGTTGTAGCAGAAAGGTACTTACGCCCGTTTCCTTCTCGCCATTGATGATGGCCCAATTGATAGGTGCAGCACCGCGGTATTGAGGTAGTAGCGAGGCGTGTAAATTGATAGTACCCAGCGGCGGCATATTCCACACCACCTCTGGCAACATACGGAAGGCCACAACTACAAACAGGTCGGCATTCAATGCGCGCAGCTCTTCAATAAATTCAGGGTTCTTTAGCTTCTCTGGTTGAAGTATGTTCAGGTTCTTCTCTACAGCGTACTTCTTTACATCGCTTTGCATTAACTGCATTCCACGGCCTGCGGGCTTATCGGGCGCGGTTATTACGCCCACTACCTCGTGGCTGCTGTTCAGCAACACATCTAACATAGGCACCGCAAACTCGGGCGTACCCATAAATACTATTCTCAATGGCTTCATTGGGGGCGAAAATACGAGGGAAAGTGAAATCGAGCCACAGATTCACAGATTAAATACAATGAATACAGTTTCACGCAGAGGGCGCAGAGTTGAAGACGCAGAGGAAACAGCGAAGGAAATACAATGTTCTACCACAGATAAACACGGATATCACAGATTAAATTTCTCGATTTTTTAATCCGTGTAAATCTGTGATATCTGTGGTGAAATAAATTTGTATTCGGCTGTTCAATCTGTGGCAAAGGATTTAAGCAAAGTGCTTCAACCAATAATCCGTAGCACCTATCCTCCATACAAAGGCTGCTTTGCTGGTGTCGCCGGCTTTGTAGTTGGTTATTAGTTGTTTTAGCTCCTGCTGTTTCATAAAGTCGAAACGGCTGTAATCTATATCTAGCAAAAACTTCAGCGGACCGTTCAACCACTTCACCTCACCTGGGGTTACAAAGCCCTTCTTGTCCTTGCGCTCATACACTGCCGTAGGTAGTATTGGCTTCAATGCTTCGCGCAGCACATACTTGGTTTCTGCTTTATCGGTTACGCGGTCCTCGCGCTTTAGGGTAAAGGCAAACTCTACCAGCCTATGGTCTAAGAAAGGCACACGGCTTTCTAGGCTGAACGCCATCGAGTTCCTATCCTCAAAGTGCAACAAGGTTTGCAGCGTGGTGGTCATTAAAGCGTGGTACAGAAAATTGTTGAACTTATCGTCTGTATGGTCGTCGATATGCAATGGCTGCACCGTGCCATTTAGGTACTTGTTCAACTGACCATACTCCAAGTTGTACATCTTGTTCTCGTTGCCTATGGCACCTGCTATGCTCTTAATGATGAAATCGCGCTTTTTCTTGCTGCTAAAGTGTTCACGCTCGGCAAGGTTGTTCAGAATGCTGTAAGCTTTCGCTATCTGTCCTTTACTTGCCAACCCGCCAAGCAAACGGTAGAAACCATGCAGATAACCGCCTAGGTATTCATCGCTACCTTGGCCATCTATTACCACCGTTACGCCTTGGCTCTTCGCCAATTGCATTAGGTAGTACTGCGATATAAACGCCGAGCCCAACACGGGTACATCGGCGTGGTAAGCTATCTTGTGGAACGATTCCTCTATCAACTGGTTGCTAGGCGAGAAATAGTACGGGTCTATGTTCGGGTACTTCTTCACCACCTCTCGCACATAAGGGCGCTCGTCCACATCATCTTCGTAGAAGATAGTGAAAGACTTTAAAGGCGTATCCGGCATCAGGCTGCTGTACATACCCGATATGGCAGATGAATCCAAACCGCCGCTCAGGCAGGTGCCGTTTGGTACATCGCTGCGCGCGTGTAGGCGAACCGATTGCTTGAACAACTCATAGAACATCTCGTTCTGTTCGTTGCGGTTAAGGGTGCTAGTAGGTTTCGTAAAGTCGATATCCCAATAGCGGCTAATGGTAATGCGCCCGTTATGCCACACCATGTTGTGTGCCGCTTCCAGACTGCGCAACTGCTTGTAGTAAGTTTCCTCTTTGTAGCTGCTCCACACCATTTGCAGACCGCGCTTTACCTGTTCATCATTCAATGTTTTATCGAACGACGGCACTTCTTTTAGCGTCTTATACTCCGAGCCGAAGTACAGGTTCTGCCCCTGCATAAAATAGTAGAAAGGCTTGATGCCAAACCTATCGCGGCTCATAAAAAGGCGCTGCTTGGTTTTATCCCAAATGGCAAGTGCCCACATACCCATAAAGTGCTTTACGCAGCTATCGCCATAGTGCTTGTAGGTGGCGCATATCACCTCTGTATCGCCATGTGTGCGGAACTTATAGCCGTGCTTTTCCAACTCGGCGCGCACCTCTATGTAGTTGTATATCTCGCCGTTGAAAATAATCACCACATCCTCGTACTCGAAAGGCTGGTTGGCGGCATCGCTAAGGTCTATAATTTTTAGTCGGTTGTGGCCCAATGAAACAGGCCCATCAATAAACACATTGCTGGCCTCGGGCCCGCGGTGGGTTATTTGGCACAGCATCCTATGCGTTAAGTCGCGCTTGGCATCGGCTGAAAGCTGCGTATCAATAAACCCGGCAATACCACACATCTATAAAAGCTATTTTTTCAGTGCACGAATTAACAACAAATTACGCTGTATTGCGGCACCCTTTGCAATTATTGGTTATTTCTTGGTTCTCCCGCTAATCTCGCAGAAACCCGCAGATAAATACAACTATTATGGGCGGTGCTGTGGCGCCCTGCTCGTACGCACGCGCACCACGTGCCTACGTACTGTGGACTTTTTTTCGTGGTTGCGGGTTGTTAGCGCTTATTGAATGAGGCTAGCGCAAATGTCCTCCGCGGGCGGAGGTGGTTGAGCGTAGCGAGACCGGAGGTGGATTGTATTTTATCCCCCTCAGCGTCCTCTACGAGAGACACTGCGGGGGATAAACAAGGGCGGCAAAGGTGTTGGCATTACTTCACCACATTCAAACTGCCCGTGGCTATTGCTTTGTTGGCTGTGCCTAGGCTCCATTGGTATATGCCTGCGGGTAGAGTGCTTACATTCATCTGTGCGCTTAAATAAGGTACTGCTATTTGCTGCACCAACTTGCCTTCGTTGTTATAAAGGTAAAGGGCGTTGTTAGGGTTGTAGTAGTTGTAGGATGTCAAATCAATTTGCACCATGCCCTTAGCCGGGTTAGGGTATAGGCGCACTTTGTTGCTTGCTTCCACATCTTTTAGCCCTACCGCTAATGTATCGCAGGCGCTGCCTACTAATGCGCCCATGCGGTAATGGACGAGGTTGGGGATTTTATCTGCGTTAATTGTAGCAATAGGCTGTCCAAATTTTTCAAAATTGCAAGCCAATCCTTTTTCATTGGGATTGTGAATTTCATTATAAGCCTTCGTGATTCCTTGATATGGTGCTATATATAGTTTTCCATTCGGTCCCAGCTGCATTTGGTTGAACTGACCTAAATATTCATTACTATCAGTCCAAAAGAAAATAACTTCTTCGCTGCTATCAATTGGACTTTCCAATAAATCATATTGTCGTAGGATGTAAAGAGAGTTTACGTAGATAAATCTATTGTTAGGGGAAAAACATAAGCCATTACCTCCTGCACCTATTATTTTAGTATTGCCATAAAAAGAGAATGTGTCTACGGGTATTGATACACTTTTAGGGTTGCTGAATATGCCTTCGCAACGGTCAAAATCAAGTAGAATTAATTTGCTTTTGCCTGTTATGCTTGCATATTTACTACCATCTGGAGAAAATGCAGATTGCCCTATAGCATCTGGCTCTTGCGATACGGCACCTATGAACTGCTCCCTTTGAAAAGTAACATCTTCAGACGTAACTAAATAAATAAAATAACCGTTGGTGTTGTACCTTCGCTGTACAAGCCACCAGTCGCGCCCATTGGCATGCTGGCAGGCAGTCATTTTGCCATCCATAAACCTGTTATTGTTCACCAACACTCGCTTCCTTACCACGTCACCTTTCCCGTTTTGTTGTTGCATGTCTACCACTGAATAATAGAGGTTGTCAGTATAAACCCAATAATCATTTGCAAGAGCAAAATCACTCTGGCTTTGGTAGAAGAGGTAGTATTCGCTGTTTTTTTTAGGTAGCACTAATACATTCTGGAAGTCAGGTAGGCCATAACTGAATTCAGAATTCACCTCATTATCTGCCAACTGAGTACCATTCGGCATTTTATAGCCGTCCGAAGAATAAACATTAACCCCATCCGTAAAAAACTGTAATTCTCCTTCATCATTACAAATACTTGCCCATTCATTTCGACAATTCACAAAAGGATAGTAACTTGTTGTATCACAAGTGCCATCATCGTTAAAAGTTAAAGTGCCTCCATAGCTGCCACATACCCACGTCTTGTCATATAACTGTGCCGCCAATGTTTGATAGACAAATAGCGGTATAAGTGAGAGGATGGTTTTAAGCTGCAAGGGTGTAAGGTTGTAATGGCTAAAATATATTTAATTGGGCACATGTGGTAAAGTGCTTTCAAAGTCTTAAAGGGATATATACCTACAGGAAAGTCGCCCGTGGGAACGAGCAGTACGAGAATTGCGCTACAGCACCGCGCTAAATAAAAAACGTGAAAGGGACAGGGAACAAGTAAAGTGTGTAGCATAAATCTCTTCAATTCTCATTCTTTCTTTGTATTTCCTCTGCGTTTCCTCTCTGCGCCCTCTGCGTGAACCTGTATTAGGTACATTATTGCACAAAGGGCTGATAAACAGCAGGAGTGCAAAAAGCCGTAAATGTTTATTTTTACCGCATGAAGGTTTACTTGGATAATGCGGCTACCACACCCGTGGCCCGCGAAGTGATAGATGAGATGATGCCTTACCTTACCGAGCATTTCGGTAACCCTAGCAGCATACATGGCTATGGCCGCAAGGCTAAGGCCGCTGTAGAAAAGGCGCGCAAAACGGTGGCGAAATACCTGAATGCATCAACCAGCGAGGTGTTTTTTACGGGCTGCGGCACCGAGAGTAGCAACATGATAATAAAGGGCGCCGTGCGCGACCTTGGCGTGCAGCGCATTATATCTTCTAAAACCGAGCACCACTGCGTGTTACACTCGGTAGAGGCGGTGGAGCAGCTAGGGGTGCAGGTGCACTACGTAAACCTAGATAAGCAAGGCCATGTGGACTATGCCGACCTAGAGGGCCTACTGGTAGCCAGCGATGCCAAAACGATGGTGAGCCTAATGCATGCCAATAACGAGATAGGTACGCTGATGGACTTGAAGAGGGTAGGGGAGCTATGCAAAAAGCATGGCGCGTACTTCCACAGCGATACGGTGCAGACGATAGGCTATATGCCTTTCGATGTACAGGACCTGTATATACATTTTTTGAGCGGTTCGGCGCATAAGTTCCATGGCCCGAAGGGCGTGGGTTTTGTGTATATAAACGCCGATGCCAACATTAAGCCACTGCTTGATGGCGGCAGCCAGGAGCGCAACATGCGCGCAGGCACCGAGAACGTACACGGCATTGCCGGCATGGGCAGGGCACTTGAACTGGCCATAGAACACATGGAGGAGAACAAACAACACATACTTACCTTAAAGCACTACATGATAAATGCGCTGTACAAGCATATACCAGAGGTAGCTTTCAACGGTGATATAAGCGATGAAGGCAGCAACTATAAGGTGCTAAGTGTATCGATGCCGCCGCACCCAAAGGCCGAGCTTTTGTTGTTTAACTTAGATATAGCAGGCATAGCTGCCAGTGGCGGTAGTGCCTGTACTTCGGGCTCGGAGAAGGGATCGCATGTGTTGGAAGCTATACACGCACCTATAGATAGAAAGGCCATCCGTTTCTCGTTTAGTAAATACACCACCCAAGCCGAAATAGACTACGTAATAGAAAACCTAAAGCGCATACTAGATGTGCCTGTTACTGCATAACTAGTTGAGATATGGAGCCAAACAGTGTAGTAATGGGCTTAATGGTAGCAGTGTTTCGAATAGCGCTGTTTTACAGCCCCGCACTGCTAATATTCACAGCTATACTATTATTGCTTAAACAGTTCAGGTATCCTCAGCTAAATGTAAGCAAGTATATGCTGTGGTTTATACCTGCCATTATATTGTTCGATGTAATAATGATGGAGGTGTTTGATGTAACACTTACTATTTTGAACTAGTACCTAGTTCAACACATC
>JAFDYM010000315.1 GCA_018267435.1 Bacteroidota bacterium
ATACTACTGCTGGTGCTACCTGTATAAACGAAACCTTGCTGCATAACGCCCACAGCAATTTGCCTTTCGGTGGTGTAAACAACTCGGGTATAGGCAAAAGCCACGGCCACTTTGGCTATAAGGAATTTGTAAACGAGCGCCCAATATTGAAGTCGTGGAACCCACCTTCGAACCTGTTATTGCCGCCATACAAAAGCTTCCACAAAACCCTTGCTAACATAATGCTACGCTGGCTATAAGCTTGGCATTACCGCGCACCCTATTATATTTGTGCTAATACTAAGTAGAGAAATGAATAAAAAACTGTTGACCATTGCTGCCTTTGCAGTGTTATTTGCCCTAGTAGTTGTAACTGGATGCAAAAAAGACCCAGACCCAGAACCTAGCGAGCCAATACAGTTGGTAGCGCCAGATAGTAGCATTATACGCCACTTTCCGGAAGATGTAATGGACTACGAATTCAACTTTACTACCGATAGGCCATTGAACTGGGTAAAAGGTATGTACGACTACGATACCACAGGCGTAGCGGGCCACGTGGCTACCTACCCTGATACGTTATTCTTTGTGGCGCTAGATACGCTTGACCCACGTGTAAACCTATACAACTACAAAGGTAGCTTTACCATACCAGGCGATTCTTTCATTTCGCCTTACGATGTTATCCGCTTCAAAATATCTTTCGAGGCCGGTAGTACCACCTTTAAGCCAGGGCAAAACTACCCCGCAGGCATAGTAAGTGCCACTAAAGAATTTAGGGTAGATATTCGATAAGAATTATCAATGAAAAATACCAAGGAAGCAGTGCTCACAAGGCGCTGCTTTTTTATTGCAGTAAGGTCTTCAGTTCTGGAGCATCATCAGCAAGATTTTCACTCCGCAAAGCATCTATAGCTATACTTTGCTGCTTAAGTGCTGGTAGGTAGCTGCTCATATCTTCGGCATTCATATAATCTATACAGCGCAAAAATTCATTGGCCACTGTACTTCGTACAAACTCATCGGTGGTCGGCTGTGCCATTATCCACTTATAATGCTGGTTGTATAGCGTAGTTACCTGTGCTTTCATATCGGCAGGCATGGCTTTTATGTTATAATGCTCTGGCTGCATAAGCAAGCTAGGGAAAATAGCGCTTACATCTACCAAGCCTAACTCAGTCCATTCTCTATGGAACGCTGGAAGGTTGAATACATTTAATATGCTTACTGTAGGTGCCAACATAAAATCTATATGTGGGCATTCCTGCATCAGCAGTTTGCGCTTATCCAACACTTTATTCCAGTTCTGGCCTTTGCGTTGTATTTCGCCGCGGGCATGGTTATCATCAAGGCTGGCACACAAAAATATATTGGTAAACTTTTTCCAGTAATCTTCTATTATGTCTTTACCCTTGTAGCTAAAGGTACTAAAGTTGGTATTGTAGCGCAGATAAGTATTGGTCAACCCTGCTTCTAGCAACATGTCGAGTATGCGGTAATGTTGGTCCATCATAAGTGGCTCGCCACCTGCAAAGTATATCTCTTCTATGTGCGGCAAATACTTTTTGAACTGTTCGAAGAAAGCATCCTCATCTTCTACAGCCTGAGTTAACCTTTGCTTCCCTTCTACCCAACCTAATTCCTCTGCTTCGCGAAACCAACTTGAGCTACTCCATGGACCGCATATCCTGCACTTAAAATTGCAGAAATTAGAAAATCGTATGTCGAAGTAAACAGGCTCAGCATCTATGCTACCATCACCCTTCATATTTATCACCCTATCAAAGTGGTGCAGATAATACTCATTGGTAGCTTTGCGCAGACTATACAGGTTTGCCTCTTCCTTTATATAGCAACCATTACAGCGTGTATCGCGTTGGTCTTTAGCCAGGGTTTTCCTAAACTCTTTTATCCCTTTGCTATTCCATATATCCTCAATGCTTTGCTTATTAATGTTACCAAAGGCATTGGCTTCGTCCCAAGGGGCTTGGCAACATGGGGTTACGGTACCATACTGTGTTACATGCAAATGTACCCATGGCATCATGCAAAATGTTTTGCTAGTAGCAATATCTTCTTTTGCCACCTTACCTATACCTAATATGCTTTTAATACGCTGCAACATGCTAGGGTAAATAAACAAAATATTTGCTACTGGCGCCTACATGCATTTGTATTAACTTACACGCTTTAAAGCAAACGTACTGTTTGAAAACCGTAACTATAATAAATGCCGAGCCAGATAGCTTTGGGCAATATGTACATAAGATATGGAAACACCGTAGCTTAATATGGGCTTTTGCCAAACGCGATGTAAAAATACGGTATGCCCAAACGCGTTTGGGCTTATTTTGGGTATTGCTGCAGCCTATACCTTCGGTACTTATTTTTTCTTTCCTTTTTGGCAGGTTGTTGAATGTTGATACAGGCTTACTGCCTTATCCCGTATTTGCTTTAGCGGGCATAGCAGGGTGGAACTATTTTACAAACCTTAGCGATGGTGTAGGCAATTCGCTGCTTGAATCGCAGAACGTGCTAAAAAAAGTTGCGTACCCAAAACTTATCATGCCCCTATCTAAGCTATTGGTAAGTACGCTCGATTTTGCTGTAGTATTTACCTTAGTACTTATTGCCTTGCTGGTATTTGGCTTAGTGCCTAGTATTAAGTTATTGCTGCTACCAGCTTTTATTCTTGTAAACATAATGGCCGGCTTTGCTATAGGTATATGGATGTGTGCCCTTAGCTATCGATACCGCGATGTAAGACATTTTATGCCATATTTTATCAATTTCGGCATTTGGCTTACCCCTGTGTTTTATCCTACAACCATTTTGCCCCAAAACCTTTCATATTTTATGTATTTAAACCCTATGGCCTTGGTATTAGAGGGCTACCGTAGTTGCCTTTCGGGTGCTGCATTACCTAGTATCGGGTATTTAACTTCTATGATACCCCTATTACTACTTTTAATAAGTGGATTGTGGTATTTTAGCAGGGTAGAGGACGAGATAGTAGACTATATATAAACCATGCCTTATGAGAAAAGTATTTAATGACCACGAGCTGCAAAAGAAATTTGACCGCGACGGTTATGTAAGTGTGCCATTTATAAGTGCCGATAAGGTAGAGCGACTAAAAGAATTGTTTTTTGAAACGCTGCCCAAAAGCGGCGGGCAGATAAGTATGGGAGACCTTG
>JAFDYM010000316.1 GCA_018267435.1 Bacteroidota bacterium
ATAAAGATGGTAGCGTACAGCAGGAAACCTATTATTCGGTAGGTGGTGGTTTTGTGGTGAAAGCTGGGGAGGATGATGCCGCAGGGCAATCTGTCCGCCTAAAGTACGATGTGCATGATGCCGATGAACTGACGCAGAACTGTATGCGCGCGGGCCTTAGCATTTCGCAACTGGTAATGGAGAATGAAAATGCATGGCGGCCTACGGCAGAAACCAAGGCTGGCCTGCTAAATATATGGCGCGTAATGCAGGAGTGTATCTATCGCGGTTGCCACCAAGATGGCATACTGCCAGGCGGCTTGAACGTAGCGCGCCGTGCCAAAAAGATGAACAACCAACTGCTGAAGAACTATAAGGATAAAGGTTTGGAAGATTGGGTGCGTGCCATAAAGGAGAGCAACCAAAGCTTTACCAATACCATGAATTGGATAAGCGCTTTTGCCCTGGCAGTTAACGAAGAGAATGCCTCTTTCGGGCGGGTGGTAACTGCGCCTACCAATGGTGCTGCGGGTGTGGTGCCTGCGGTGCTAATGTACTATAGCACCTTTTGCGGTGGCGATAGCGATGATAAGATTATCCAGTTTCTTTTGACTGCCTCTGAGATAGGCGCACTATTCAAAAAAGGCTCGACTATATCGGCGGCTATGGGTGGCTGTCAGGCAGAAATAGGCGTGAGCAGTGCTATGGCAGCAGCAGCATTGACGGAGTGCCTTGGCGGTACACCTGCGCAAGCCTTGCAAGCGGCGGAGATAGCCATGGAGCACCACTTGGGTATGACCTGCGACCCGATAGCTGGCCTAGTGCAAATACCTTGTATAGAGCGCAACACCATGGGGGCTATTAAGGCCATAACAGCATCCCAACTGGCACTGCAAAGCGATGCCGACCTGATGAAGATAAGCCTAGATACAGTAATAAAAACCATGTGGGAAACTGCGCAGGACATGAACAGCAAATACAAGGAAACGGCGGATGGCGGCCTTGCTACGAATATACCTATTAACGTGCCGGAATGTTAGATATGAGGAACTTCTTTTAGCCTCTATTTCAACCACCTGCATGTCCTTTAGTAACCTTTTGTTAATACCCGCGTATATGGCAGTATGGAACCGAATATCCAACTGCTTAAAAGGGTTGTAATGTTATGTGCTATAGCCATGTTTAGCATAGCTTCATATGCACAAACAACCGACCCTACACAAACGCCTAGCGCTATTTTCAAGTCTGGCTTTGCCGCCTATACTATGTTCGACTATAACTGTGCTATAAAGCAATTCAACACAGCTATCTCAATAGATAATAGCAAGAACTATTTCTACTATAACCGTGGTATGGCTTACCGCGCTATGGGCAACCTGCCTATGGCTATTGCCGACTTGAAACATAGCAACGACCTTCGCCCTACAGCCGAGGCTTATTATCAATTAGGGGTTATATATTTTGAGAAGAATGACTATGCCAATGCGCAGACCGAATTGGAAAACGCAAAACAGCTGCGCGATGACTTGGACCGAATGAACTTTTGCCTAGGCATGATATACTATAAGCTTGAAAGGCTAGAGGATGCGCTAATGTGCTTTAATGCCTATACCGCTACGCCGAAGAATTATGCAGACGCCTATTACTATAAAGGCTTAACCGAGGCGAAATTGAATATGTACAACGAGGCATTGGTTAGCTTTAAGCAGGCGCTGCGCTATAAGGATAGCGACTGGAAATTGTACTATAAAATGTATGAGTTTTATGTAGCGTTAGACGATAAGCAGAATGCCTTGAACAGTATAACCATGGTAATAGAAATAGGTGAGAAGAAAATAGAGTACTACGAAAAACGTGCTGAGTTATACAAGGAGCTAGGCTTCGACTTTAAGTATGAAGAAGATATGGCAGACATAAAAAAGCTGAAAGAAACTGCTAGCATAGAGACAGCCTCGGCCAAGTAAAAATAAAAAACGCCCCTCCGTTCATCAAAGGGGCGTTCGAAATACAGTGTATTGTATTTGGCTTATTTGCCAGTTATAAGTGTAGCTGAGCTGTTTATTTCTACAGCGGTAGTCTCAGTTTTAACTATAGTGCAAGCTATAGGTTTCTTATCTGCGGTCATTAAGCATACCACATCATTAGGGTAAACATATACTTTATTGGTACTCATGCCGCCATACGTATTAATCTTTGGGTCGCGTATGCCTTCCTTTGGTCCTGCATATATTGCTATGCCATTTCCGCATGTGTTTTTTACCGTTACCACTTTTTCTGCGTTTTCAGGTGCAGTTGGATTGTTGTTGGCCTTAGCTGCGCTTATAAATACTAACGCTATTATTATTGCCGATATTGCTTTACGTAGGTTGTCCATATCCGTTTGTTTTAGTGTTGTAAATTTACAGCATGTCTAAAACAGGGTTATCAACAGTTTATGCACAATCAACATTATTGAGCTTAAAGTGTCACTTTAAGTGGATGATAGTGCTGCCGTGGCCGTATTTACTGTGGTAATCGTTGGCAAACGAGCGCACTTGGGGGTGTTTTGCCAGTATTTTATGTATTTCTTCTTTCAATTTTCCTTTTCCAAAGCCGTGAACTACGCGAAATTCGAACTTGCCGCTTGCTATGGCGCGGTCAAGGGCTTCTTCAAACTTATCTAGCTGTACAAAAAGTGCATCTTGCGGGGCTACTGTGCCGCGGCCTGTGCTTACGTTTTCTAGGTGTAGGTCTATTACTTCAGCGTGGCTTTCAATTTTACTGGTATAGCCTGGGTTTGTGGCGCCCATCATGTACATACGCAGCACCTCTGGGTCAAACTCAGTTGAGCTGAACTCGGTGTATTCGCGCTTTTTCTTCACTTTCTTCACGGTACAAAGATAAGGATATGGGGCAAAAAAAATGACACCCGGCAACGAGTGTCATTTCATATACTTGGAGCCGACATCTCCGCATATATATGACCGTACCTATTGCTAGGTCGGTGTATGTTTGGTTCATTCGTCCGCGTTGCCGGTTAGGGCGTCTGCTAAGCGTATGCTCAGCTCCACGGGCACACTAAGAATGTTAAACGCTAGGTAAAGTATAAACGTTACCACCATTGGAATAGCTTTCATAGTGTTGCGGTTTTAGTGAATGAACTAATAGTGCTGTTGAGGTAGGGGTCGAACCTACACGAGGCGGTTAGTTATCTGTTGCGTACGGATCGGATTATTTTGCCTTAAACCCTAAACCTTTATGAACCATTCGCAACGGTAATTTATTCCTGGTTCCTCACCCCCGAGACAGGAGGGCATGTCTGCCAAATTTCATCACCCAACAATGTTTGTCGTAGAACGATAGTGCAAAGATAAGTTACGGGCTATTTATTTGCAAGTAATTCAAACAAATGTTGTAATTAATACGTTTTATTAAGTGAATTGTTATATTCGTTGTATAATAGTCAAAATGTTAATTAAAAAATGGCACTGAATTACGAAATTGATAACACCGATATACAGATATTGAACATATTGATGGAGAACGCCTTTACGCCTTACACGGAAATAGGCAAAAAGCTGTTTATATCGGCAGGTACGGTGCACGTGCGTATGAATAAATTGGAGAAACTAGGTATAGTACGCCCACCACAGCTACAGCTCGACCTTACCAAGCTAGGTATGGATATTACCGCTTTTATAGGTATATACCTGGTGCGTAGCGATATGTACGACAAAGTAGTAACACAGCTTAAAAAGATAGACGAGGTACTAAGCTGCAATTACACTACGGGTAATTATTCCTTGTTCCTAAAAATGGTTTGCCGCGATACGCAACACTTGCGTGTAGTGCTACACGATAAGATACAGAAGATAGACGGCATCAGCCGAACAGAAACGCTTATCTCGCTAGAGGAAAGCTTCAATAGGCCGATGCAGATAAGGGAGGTAAAATAGATGTTGAGGGAATTAGAGGCGCGGTGCTATTGCGTTTTTCTGATAATGCTTTGCACAGCGTGCGCTCATTCTGTTTGCATTTTTCTATTAATGACTAAGCCTTTTCAAGTCCCTCTCCTTTGGAGAGGGATATAGGGAGAGGTGGGGTTATG
>JAFDYM010000317.1 GCA_018267435.1 Bacteroidota bacterium
AGTTTTGAATAGGATGAAAAGGATACTGGTACTATTTACAGCTATTGCCTTGGCACTTGCCAGTTTACAAAACTGCAAACCCGAGCCTGTTGACCAACCTGACCCTAGCGACCCAGATAGCTTATATGTAAATACCAAGTACACTATAACTGTACCTTATAACTTTCCTCAACCTACCAATCCATACAAAGATTCGTTAAGCTATGAAGGTATAGAACTAGGCAGAAGACTGTTTTACGATAAACGCTTATCATCGACAGGGCAAATGGCCTGTGCTAGTTGCCATAAGCCAGAGTTTGCATTCAGCGATGGCTTGAAGCTTAGCAACAATGTATTTGGTCCAACTAAACGCAATACACCCTCACTGCAAAACCTTTTATGGGATCCTAACTTCTTTTGGGATGGCCGAGTTGCAACATTGCACGACCAAGCCAAGGATGCCATGGCGGGTGAGCAAGGCTTAATTGTAGCCGATGCTATCACATACCTGCAGAACGACTCTACCTATGCTAGTTTATTCCGAAAGGCATTTGGCAGGCCGGGCAAAGTAACCGAAGATGGTATCTATAAAGCCCTTCAACAGTTTATGATGATTATGATATCATCAGATTCTAAGTTTGATAAGTTTTTAAAAGGCCAATCAGTATTAACCCCTTCGGAAATTCACGGCTTCGACCTAATGCGCAATGAAGCAGGCGATTGTGTGCACTGCCATTTTCAAGATGGCAATGCCCTGTTCATTACCCCAGGTTTTACCAATAATGGATTAGATTCTGCCTTGATAGTTGATGACTTTATAGATAAAGGCAGAGGGGGTGTAACTGGTAACAGCAACGAAATCGGCAGGTTTAAAAATCCTACTATACGCAATGTGGCACTTAGCGCACCTTATATGCACGATGGCAGGTTCAATACATTGGAAGAGGTAATTGAATTTTATAGCACAGGCAAAAAACTATCGCCTACTATAGATGTAAACATGCTAAAGCCAAACCATGCTAATGGCGGATTAAACCTAAGTGAAGAAGATAAGCAAGCGCTGCTAGATTTTCTGCACACGCTTACCGATACTACCTTTACCCACAATCCTATGTTGCAGGATCCGTTTTAAATAGCAGGCTCCTGTTGGCTAAGGCAATGGAATGTACCCAAGCCCCATATGATGTCGGTTGAGTCTATGCCTACTACCTTCCTATCCTTAAAGCAGCCTTGTAGTATATCCAGTGCCTTATCGTCGTTTACACTATCGCGGTAAGTTGGTACCACTACATATTTATTAGCTATGTAGAAGTTAGCGTAGCTAGCAGGCAAACGTTGGTCCTCGTATACTACAGCCTTAGGCATAGGTAGTTCTATTACATTCAACTGCTTGCCATTTTCCAAACGCATAGTATGCAACAGTTCCAAATTCTCCTTTAGCAATGCATAGTTCTCATCGCTACTATCATCTTCCACTACGGTTACTACAGTATCTTCGTTCACAAAGCGTGTAAGGTCGTCTATGTGTCCATCGGTATCATCGCCTACTATACCATCGCCAAGCCATAGTATGTTCTCTATGCCATAATATTCTATCAGGTATTTCTCAATCTCTTTTTGAGATAAATGCGGGTTGCGGTTCTTGTTCAACAAGCAAGCTGTAGTGGTCAACAACGTACCCTTGCCGTTAAACTCTACCGAGCCACCTTCCATAACTATACCCGGGTGGAATACTGGCAAGCCCAACTTCTCTCCTATAAAGGTTGGTATTACATCATCCAAATCGAATGGAGGATATTTACCACCCCAAGCGTTATAACCCCAGTCAACTATCGCCTTCTTCTTCTCGGCGCGGTTAACCAAAAACGCAGGACCGTGGTCGCGGCACCAAGCATCGTTGGTAGGGTGCAGATAGCATTTTACATTGTTCAAGTTAGCACCAGCCTCTTCTACATAGCGCATGGCAAATGCCTTCATGTTTTCATCTGCCACGTTTATACATACCGCTTGGTCTTCAGCCACCAGCTTTATAAACTGACTATAAGGTTTATATATCGTATCAATCTTGCCCGGCCACGAAGCCTCTTTATGCGGCCACGATAGCCACATGGCGGTCTGCTTTTCGAACTCTGCAGGAAACGTAAATCCTAACTCTCTCGGTGTCTTTATCTCGCTCATGTCTAGTCTCCGTCAATGAATCGTTTAGTAATTGGCTGATAAGAGTCTATGCGGCGATCGCGCAAAAACGGCCAGTGTGTACGATAGAAATCAGTAGTCTTTGTATCTATCTCTACCACAGTAGTTTCTTCTTTATCGTGAGAAGCCAAGTACAACAACTTACCAAAGGCATTGCTTACAAAGCTACCACCCCAGAATCTCATACGGCCTTCTTGCTCGAAACCTACACGGTTAACGCTTACTACAGGCACGCCATTAGCTACAGCATGTGAGCGCTGCAAGGTTTGCCATGCGCTGTATTGGTCTTTGTTCGTCTCCTCGTCCTGATCGGTAGCCCAACCAATAGCTGTAGGGTACAACAATATCTCTGCACCCATCAATGATGTAATGCGTGCTGCTTCGGGGTACAAGTGGTCCCAACAAATCAACACACCTATAGTAGCGAACTTCGTTTTGAAAACCTTGTAGCCCAAATCGCCCGGCGTGAAGTAGAACTTCTCGTAATATGCAGGGTCATCAGGTATGTGCATTTTGCGGTACTTACCCAGATATGTACCATC
>JAFDYM010000318.1 GCA_018267435.1 Bacteroidota bacterium
TACAGCCGAAAATAGTAGTGCCTATACATTGGGATAACTTCTTTAAGCCGCTATCGCCGCACCTAAAGGCGCTACCTACAGTGGTAGATAATGTAAAGCTAGGCTTTGACTATATCATAGAAAGAACGAAGCAAGATGGCATACAGTTTCGCATAATGCAAGGAGGGGATAGCGTGCTGCTATTTTAGCATCGGCCATCCCCTTTCATACAAACAATGCCAAAACTGCTATTGTACAACTACTCTGCTTGTTTGTCGGCTTTCGCCACATTGTACACTTAGCAAGTAAACCCCACTCTGCTCGGGCATTGTTATCTGCAAAGCGTTCTGTGCATTTAGTATTTCCCTGCCATTTATATCGTACAAGCTTACATAAGTGCCATTGTTTGCCACGTTCAATGTTATGCTTAGGTTGCCGCCGCTGCGCACAGGGTTTGGGTATAGCTGGCATACAAAATCTGCAGGCTCGCCTATGCCTGTAGGCAAAACGCTTTTATCGGTATAGTACACTTGTTCATCCATAAACTGTACCATATACACGCGGCCGCTAGTAGCCTCGGCAAAGTATTGTTCGCCGCGCCTGCCCCATTGGTCAAGCCCTAGTCCATCGCCATGAAACAAGTAGTCATTGCCATCTTTTTTATACGTACTGCCACCACTGTTTTCGCTACCCGATATTGAGCTGTACATATCGCCATTGGCGGCAAAATGTGTACGGTTAAGCTTGGCGGCGTTCCACCACATAGGGCCTATAGGCTTTGCATATTCCATGTGCCAAAGCAGGCTATTGTCATCAATATCGGCCATGTGTTTTACCAGGTTTACATCTACCCCTACGCCGCTTTGACCTGGTGCGCGCGATATACCGTTGAAAGAAAACAACACGCTATCGGTTGGGGTAATGGTAACCGCATAAGGTGTAGTGGTATACAGCGTGCCCGCTATGGCATTTTTGCCGTCTATATTGGTACTGGGGTGCTGCCATGTAGCTCCATTGTTAGTAGATGTAAACAAGCCACCTGCGCCATTGCCATGTTCATCGGGCATGGTTAGGTATAGTTTATCATTCTTATCTATGGCTATGCTAAAACATGCCAATGTATTATGCAGGCCTGTGTTTTTGGCAGTCCAGTTATAGCCACCATCAGTAGATACAAATACACCTGCGCCTTTATAGCCTTGTTCGCTCAACTCGCCTGTTACTGCATACACTTGGCCTGCGCTATTTTCTGCAAACTGCCTTACAGGGTAAGGGTGCAGCATGCTTTGCACAAACCAGTTCAAGCCATTGTCTTCCGATACATATACGGCACCTACACTGCCCGCCAGCAGCACACCTGTTTTAGTAGTGTACAAGGTATGTATATATCCATCGGCAAGCATTTGGTTCCAAGTGGTCCCTTTATCGGTACTGCGTATTATACCTTTAGTGGTACCTACTATCAAGGCATCGTCGTAACCTAATGTTATGGCTGTTTTTGCTCCGTAAGGAAAAGTTTCTGTGGTATTCCAAAACTTTTGGGCATGCGTTTGGCTGGCCATGCTTATAAGCATAGCTATCGCTATTACTATCTGTTTCATGTTAAGGTATTACGGCGGGGTTTATATATGTAAGAAGATTCTATTGCGCCGTTTGTATATATCTAACGGTGCAACATTTAACGCAGTTGCCTTAACGCAAAAGAATATTTGAGGCCAGAGCGTAGGGCCTAACTAGGGCGAGACTAGTATATTTCTTTTAACAGCAGGCGGATAGTACCTGTATACCCACTATACCAAATGTTACTGTTAACAATAGCCTAAAATGCTGCCCCATTTCATTCTTATTTAGATATACTCTAAATTCGCCCTCCGTGAGCCTTTTAATAAGCGAAGAACAAACCAAAGATGCCGTTATAGACGTGCTGAAAACCGTATTCGACCCCGAGATACCCGTAAACGTGTATGACCTAGGGCTGATATACGAAGTGAACGTATTTAACAGCGGAGAGGTAGAGATAGTAATGACCCTTACCTCGCCAAACTGCCCTGCTGCGGCCAGTATGCCTGCCGAAATAGAGGAGAAGGCTAGGGGCGTGGCAGGTGTAAAGGATGTAACGCTTGAATTGGTGTTCGACCCACCTTGGAACCAAGAGATGATGAGCGAGGAAGCCAAGTTGGAACTGGGCTTTCTGTAAACCATAAATTGTAAATAGAAAAATAGAAATAGTATGTATCCAGAATCATTAGTAGCGCCTATGAAGGCTGACCTTACAGGCGCAGGTTTTACCGAGTTGCTAACTGCTGAAGAAGTAGATGCGGCACTAGCGCCTGCCGAGGGCACGGTGTTTCTAGTTATAAACTCGGTATGCGGCTGTGCTGCAGGTGCGGCGCGCCCGGGCGTAAAGCAAGCCGTAAGCACTGGCAGCAAATTGCCGGGCAAACTGGTAACCGTATTTGCAGGGGTAGACACAGCAGCTGTAAACAAGGCCCGCGAGTACACGCTGCCTTACCCACCATCATCACCCGCTATGGCATTGTTTAAAGATGGCAAGCTGGTACACTTTATAGAGCGCCACCAAATAGAGGGCAACAACGCCCAAACTATTGCCGGCCACCTTACTAAGGTGTTCGACCACTTTTGCTAGATAAAAAAATTTAGGGCGTTATGCCTCATTAAATAAGCCAAGGGCGCTAGGTATAATAACCTTAGAGCCCTTAGCATTTATTTTACTGCGGTCTGTAGTCCGCCGTCTGTTGTCTTCTATCCCGCTATAGCCTTTACGCCAGGCAGTTCCTTGCCCTCGAAAAACTCTAGCATAGCACCGCCGCCAGTGCTTACGTAGCTTACTTGGTCGGCTAGGCCAAACTGGTTAACCGCCGCTACGCTGTCGCCGCCACCTACTAGGCTATATGCACCTGCAGCAGTGGCCGCAGCTATGGCCTTGGCTATGCTTACCGTGCCGTTTTGGAATTTTTCCATTTCGAACACACCCATCGGGCCGTTCCATAGTATGGTTTTGCTATTGGCTATTACATCGCTAAAGTCCTTCACGGCCTTATCGGCTATATCTAGGCCCATCCAGCCCTGCGGTATGGCACCGCTATCTGCCGTTTGGGTATTGGCAGCCGCGTCAAACTTATCTGCCACCACGCTATCCGCAGGTAGTAATAGGTTTACGCCTTTTGCCTTTGCTTTTGCTATCAGTTCCTTGGCTAGTTCCAGTTTATCATCTTCTACCAATGAGTTACCTATTTCGCCGCCCTCAGCCTTAAAGAAGGTATATGCCATACCACCACCTATAATGATGTTGTTGGCTACTTCCAACAGGTTCTCTATTATCAGTATCTTATCGCTAACCTTGGCGCCGCCCAGTATAGCTGTAAAAGGCTTTTCGGCATTGCGCAGCACCTTCTCGGCGCTCTCCACTTCCTTCGCCATTAGGTAGCCAAAGGTTTTGCTATCGGCACCATAGCTGTTAGCCACTATAGTGGTAGAGGCATGGGCGCGGTGCGCCGTACCAAAGGCGTCGTTTACATACACATCGCCATGTTTGCTCAGCTTCTCGGCAAAGGCTGCATCGCCCTTCTCTTCTTCTTTATGAAAGCGTAGGTTCTCCAGCAACAATACCTCGCCCGCCTTCAATGCGCTTGATGCTGCAAATGCCTCATCGCTTACGTTATCGCCTACAAACTTTACATCTACGCCTAGCTGCTCGCTTACTGTTTTTACTATGTGCTTTAGCGAATGCTTTTCGTAATCAACGGTGCCGTCTTCTTTCAGCTTTTTTAAAGGCCTACCTAGGTGGCTCATCAGCACCACGCTGCCGCCATCGGCCAGTATTTTTTTAATGGTAGGCACTGCGGCACGTATGCGTGTATCGTCGGTTACGGCATAGGTCTTTTTATCAAGCGGCACGTTAAAGTCCACACGTATCAAGGCGCGCTTGCCCGCAAAGTTTATGTCGTCAACGGTTTTCAGTTTCATGGTAGGTATAGTTTTATGGTTGGGCGAAATTAATTTTTTGCTGCAAATGGAATCAATACAGTTTAATACAGAGGGAGCTGAGCGAATACAATTATTGAACCTGCCTACCTGAAGGCAGGCATGCAGATGACGGGCAAGCAGTTTGATTGGAGCCAATTTAGCATATGCATGCAAAGGCTAACAATGCTGCCCTTTCCTTCATTTTTAACTAGTTACAAAACCTATGCACCTTTTATGTGTGAATATTAAAATTACATTTGCGCCACATTTTAAACCAAATAGATATGAAAACCCTAACAAGAACCCTAACCATGCTTTTGGCATTGGTAATTGTTGCAGGCGCATCGTCGTGCAAAAAAGAAGAAAATGGCGGCACTGGCAACTGTAGCAACGGCACATTTACTGCTACTGTAAACGGTACTGCTTTTACAGGCAGCACTTACCAAAACACATTGGTACGCACTACACAAAGCGGCACAAAAGTAAAGCGCCTTGACATACGCGCTACTGCAGCCGATGGCAAAGTAGTAATACTAACCGTAACCAACCTTGAAGGCGCAGCCAATGGCAAGTGCATGAAAGTGGATACTTACTACAACGACCCTACACAAAACTACAGCAATAGCGCAGGCTACGAAGGTATAATAGGAACTTATATGCTTAATTCAACCACTGTAGCGGGCCAAACCATGCCTGTACCAGGTTCACAAGGTTCTATTACCATCTCTTCGTGCGATGAAACAAACGCACAGTTATCGGGCACCTTCAACTTTACTACCAGCACATTGGGTGGCGGCAGCGCATATACCATTACAGGTACATTTACTAATATGTGCTACACTTTTAGCGAGTAAGCACTGCATATAAACACATATTAAAGCCCTAGCCTGTTCAGGTTGGGGCTTTTTTTGTTTCAGGCACTTGACAAACCTTACATACCCGCTTATATTGATAGTACAAGCTAATTGTTCAGTTTCCCCCAAAGTAAAATTTCGGAGTATGAAAAAGTTATTGCCAATACTAGGCCTTGTAATGCTATGCACTTACCTTAATGCACAAAATAGCGCACTTCCCGCACCTGTATATACTACTATGGTTAAAGCTTGTACCAGCGCCGATATTACCATGCTACAAGGTGGTGCCGGCAGCATAAGCGTAGA
>JAFDYM010000319.1 GCA_018267435.1 Bacteroidota bacterium
ACAACACCTCATTCTTTATAATGTTGCCACAGCCTGCAAATAGATTTTGGTTCATTAGCACATCGCAAGCCTTATCTTTAGGATGTTCCTCTCTCAATAGCTTCAGCACATGGTTGGCGCTCCATTTATCTCCCATTATATCCACCTTCCAGTCATATACCTTATTCAGTGGTTCTTCTATCAATACCATCTGCACTGTATAGAAGTTCAGCTCTTCGCCATTGCTAAACTGTAACGATAAGCGCGGCGCATATTTCTTTTTGCTGTTTACACTATAGCTACCAAACAGCATTAGGTGAATACGCACTGTTATTTTCGGAAACTCAATAAGCAAGTGCTTACCCCAGCTACGTATCGCCTTTATGGTTTTGCCTTGTAGCTGCTGTATGTCCATAGGCGCATTGCCTTCTACCGCCATTACCTTACGGCCTATAAATTTCGCTACATTTTCTCGTAATATATATATCGATGGTCCTTCAGGCATAAGTATAGTAATGGTTAAATAAATTGGGCTGCTACAAAAGTGTAACAGCCCATGGTGCATGTGTAATTTTCTAGTCCTGTTTCAATGCTTTATATGCATTAGCAGCATTGGATGAATAATAGGTTTTTGTTTCGCCATCTACCTTATAACTAACCTTAAAACTATCCCATGCAGCCGGCACCCTAGGACTAAAGCTCACTTCGCCGTTCTCTATCTTCATGCCAAGTATATATTCTATTATCAGCCTATAACCCCAACCAGCCGAGCCGGTGTACCAAGTCCAACCGGCTTGGCCCGGATGTTCGCCTTCGTACACATCGCCGGCCATTACATAAGGCTCGCCTCGGTATTTATCTACCTCCTGCTTAGTGTTGCCGTGTAGCAGTGGGTTTACATACCGCAACAACTCATAAGCGCGCTCCGCATCTTGCTGCACCGCAAAAGCCATTACTAGCCATATAGCAGCATGCGTATATTGCCCACCGTTCTCGCGTATGCCTGGCAAATAGCCTTTTATATAACCAGGCTGCAAGTCGGAGCTATTGAATGGAGGCGTTAACAGCTTCAGTATCCTATGCTCTTTATCTACCAGCAATTCATAGGCTGATTCCAATGCCTGCTTGCGCTTCTCCTCATCGCCTGCGCCCGATATTACCGACCAGCTTTGTGCTATTGCATCTATCTTACATTCTTCGTTGCTCTCCGAGCCCAGCGGCGTGCCATCATCAAAGTATGCACGGCGGTACCACTTGCCATCCCATGCGTGTTTGTCTATGTTGTCTTTCAGCTTCTCGCTTTCCGCTATGCACATGGCAGCAGTAGCTACATCACCGCGAGACTCGGCTATTCTTATAAATGAGTTTAGAATGTCGTATACAAAAAATGCCAACCATACACTCTCTCCTTTGCCATGCTTGCCTACTTGGTCCATGCCATCGTTCCAATCGCCTGTACCTATTAATGGCAGACCGTGCTCGCCAAGGCGCAAACCATGCTTAATAGCACGCAGGCAATGCTCGTATATACTCGCTACTTGGTTGCTCTGATTTGGCAAATCGTAGTTCGATTCTTCATCGGGTCCAAGTTGTCTGCCTTCTATAAATCGTACCTGTTCTTGCATAATACTATCATCGCCAGTTACGCTTAGGTAACGCGCTGTTACAAAGGGCAACCACAAAAAGTCATCACTACATTTAGTGCGCACACCACGATTAACAGGTGGGTGCCACCAGTGCATGGCATCTCCTTCTACAAACTGCTTAGACGCTGCCAATAGTATTTGCTTGCGCGTAAGTTCAGGTTTAGTATATAGCATAGCCATGCTATCCTGCAATTGGTCGCGGAAACCATAAGCCCCACCCGACTGATAGAAGCCGCTACGGGCCCACATGCGGCAGGCCAGTGTTTGATACAACAACCAGCCGTTAGCCATTATGTTCAGTGCTTTATCAGGTGTTTCTACCTGTATGGCACCAGTTACATCAGCCCAATACTTGCGTACTTTATCAAGGGTTTGTACTGCTACATCCTTGCCTTTAAAACGCTTGATAGTTTCCTTCGCTTCGCCGTAGTTTTTACCTGCCCCAAGTTTGTACACTACTTGATATTCCTTGCCTGCCCCTATGTTTATTTGCGATTGCAACGCTACACATGGGTCGGTGCCTATACTGCGCTTGCCCGATAGTTTCTCGCGCTGCATGGCCTCGGGGTTATGTAGGTTTCTATTTCTACCTATAAACTCGGTACGGTCAAATGTATATACCTTGTTCACTTCATCGGTATCGAAGAATGTAAATCTATCGGCAAACTCCTGACTATAGCTGTTCTTGCTTAGCAGTGCGCCCGTTTCGCTATCTAGTTCGGTGTGTATAAACATGGCATGCTTGGCTTGCAAGTCGCCCAATACCAATTCTGCGTATCCGGTTACCGTAAGCTTTCGTGCCCTGTTGCTTAGGTTCTTTATGTTTAGCAAGTTGAACTTAATACCCGCCTCGGTATCTACATATATCCAAACCTCGGTGTGTATGCCAGCATCTATGTGCTCTATTACGCTATAGCCAAAACCATGTCGCACATGGTATTGGTCAGCATCTTGTTTAAGTGCCGTCATCGGCGACCAATAGTAGCCTGTTTCTTCATCGCGTATGTATATCATTTCACCGCCTAGGTCGCTTACAGGGTCGTTGCTCCAAGGGCTAATCCTAAACTCGTGCGCATTTTCGAACCAAGTATAGCTTTGCCCGTTCTCGCTTATTACCGTACCAAAGTTTTCATTCGCCAATACATTCGACCATGGCGTATGTGTAACGTTATCCTTGCTGCCGTTTATTATATACTCCTTACCATCGGCACTAAAGCCGCCGTAGCTGTTATTGAATTGCGCAATCCTATTCGGCAAAGCAGGTACATCATAACTAGGTTTTACTTGTACGGTAGGCGATAGATAAGGTATTGCCGTTTTATTGCCTGATTTTTTCTTGTTGATGAAATCAAGCAAGGTGCCATCGTGCCCATTAATGCTAATACGTGCAACAGTTTGTAGCAGCACTCTGTCCTCAGCCGATATTTGGTCGCCGCTGCGAATAAATACGCCACCGTTTTTCTGGTTTAATTGACCTCCCACTATTTCTGTTATCCTGTTCTCTACATCTTGCCTATAGCCGCTGTAGGTTTCGTTCCATATGACTAAGTCAACCGGCAAGCCCTTCATGCGCCAGTAGCTATGCGCCTGTATCAACTGCTTGATAAACTCAATATTGGTATGGTCTTCAATGCGTGCAAACACAATCGGCAAATCGCCCGATATACTATATGGCCATAAACCTGCTTGGCCTTTGGTGTTGCGTGCTAGCACGCTACCCTCGGCACGCATGGCGGGGTTTAGGTAAATGATAGAACCTGCCAAGCGTGTATATAACTGCGCCTCTGCCTCGGTTGCTTTTATCTGGTGCAATACTATTTGGCTGTGCGTCCATGCTAAGTCGAACACACGGTCTTTGTGGTTTTTATCTTGGTACTTTGCTA
>JAFDYM010000031.1 GCA_018267435.1 Bacteroidota bacterium
GGTTGAGTTTGTTATCATTAAGTAGCAATTAATTACCACATAAAAAAGGGGAAGTACCAACTGCGTACTTCCCCTTTTTATTACGCATAGCTTATGTATTAGAAGGCTAGCAAATGATATAGATACATCCACTCACCTATTGCTATCTACCATCGTAAAGCGCTTTCCCTTTAGGGTTTAGATACATTAAAACAATTGACAGCTTAACAATAAACAAGCGTGTAAATAAGTATCAATAAAAAGCCCCGCTGCGAGTGCAACAGGGCTTTCCAAATCTTATATTAAGAATACTACTGACCGATAACCATTACCGTCATGCGTACGCTGCGGGCAATGTTATCGCTACCGCCAAAACATTCCTTAAGCAGCATTTCTATATTCTTGGTACCAGCCGAACCTGCAGTAAGTACAAAGGTACCGCTAAGGTGCGAGCTTGTTCCTCCATTACCACCACCATCACCAAACATACCTGAACGAATAGCTTCGCCGTTTACGCCATCGGTGCTGTTACGTACGTAGTAATCTGCACATGCATCATCGTTACCAGCCATATCGGTATAGCCGCTAGTTTGCACCATTATAACATCGGTAGGTGCCGAAACGTTTACGCTAATAGTAAGCGCTGTGCTGTATGATGTACCGTGGTTGTATGAAGATATGTAGGTGGTTTTAAAGTCTTTGATAAGGTAAGTACCTAAGCCACCCGTAGGGCCTGTAGGGCCTGCTATACCTTGTGGGCCTTGCGGACCTTGTGGACCAACAAAACCTTGTGGGCCCTGCGCACCCTGTTGGCCTTGCGGGCCTTGTGCACCTTGCAAGCCTTGTGGGCCTTGAGCACCAGGGGCACCTGCTACGCCTTGTATGCCCTGCGCACCTGTAGGGCCTGTAGCACCTGTTACACCTTGTGCACCTGTAGCGCCAGCAGTGCCTTGCGCACCAGCCACACCAGCAGGGCCTGTAGGGCCTTGCACACCAGTAGCACCATTGGTACCAGCAACGCCCTGTATACCTTGTGGCCCAGTAGGACCTGTAGCGCCACCACCGGCACCAGTTGCACCGGTAGGGCCAGTAGCACCCTGTGGCCCCGGAACACCCGTAGAGCCAGGCGCACCAGCAGTACCTGGTGTACCTTGTAAACCCTGCGGACCTGTAACACCTTGTGGGCCTTGTGGGCCAGGTGCGCTGTTAGCAGCATACAATGCATAAGGTACACTTAATAGTTGGCTAGTACCCATATCGCTATAAGTACCGCTGTTATTAATATCTACTTCTACTTGCAAAAACTTGGCACCGCCACCCCAGTTTACTATACCTAGGTTGCCGCCAGTTCCTATTTCTACACTTACCAAGCCAAATTGGTTGGCAGTAGCGCTTATTACTTCATTGTAAACTGCGGTACCGTTAGCTGTACCATCGTGTATAGTAAAGCGAAGCTTTACTGCCGTGCCGCTTGCAACGGTTTGTCCGCTGCTATTGCGCACTACAGCTTGGTAGTTCATTTTGCCAGGGGCCTGTGCCACCGCTACGGCCACCAGCAGAGATAAAAATAATGTGTTGAAAATCTTTCTCATTTGTCAGGATTTATTGATTTGAATTGTCGGTAAAGCAATATAGGGAAATAAATTCTAAACCAAACATTAGCTGTTCCAAACCTGCCAGCTTTGTTCTGCCTGCTGCTCAAGCATTAGTTGGCCATTCATAACTGCTGCGCCTTGCTCCTTGCCCTTGTGCATAAATAAGGTTTCGGCGGGATTGTATATTAGGTCGAAAAGATAATCATGCGCCGTAAGCAAATGATAAGGCAATTCAGGACACTCATTTACATTGGGATACATGCCTAACGGCGTAGTATTAACAATAAGGTTAGAGGCTTGTAAGTGTTGCGCTATTTCGGCATAGCCTATACTATCACTGGCATGGCGGGTAGAGACTCTTACAAAAGGAATGCCTAACTTGTTCAGCACATACAATACTGCCTTGGCAGCACCGCCCGTGCCTAACACAAATGCCATATCGGGTTTATGATTTATCAAATGATTTAAAGATACCTCGAAGCCATAAGCATCAGTATTGTAGCCTATCAATTTCCCTTTATCTACCTTAATACAATTAACTGCACCTATGGCCTCAGCAATAGAATCGAGCTGGTGCAGATACGGAAGTACTGCCTCTTTATAAGGTATAGTTACATTAAGGCCTTGTAGGTTGGGCTGCGTAACAAATAGCTGAGGAAGTTGCTGTATGTTTTGTAACGGGAACAGGTGATATGTGCTATCGCTTATACCTTCTGCCGCAAACTTATCGGCAAAATACTTTGGCGAAAAAGAATGCGTAAGCGGATAGCCTATCAACCCATATTGTTTCATGCCTTGTTGCCTTGCATCTTGCCTTTTACAAAACCGAAAATAATAGGCAGTACTGATATGAATATGATACCAAGTACAACCTTTTCAAAGTTGTTCTGCACAATAGGTATACCGCCAAACAAATAACCTATCATACTAATACCCGCTACCCATAGTATGGCACCTGCTACGCAATAGGTTATATACTTGCGGTACTCCATACTACCTGCGCCTGCTACAAATGGCGCTACAGTACGTACTATAGGTACAAAGCGAGCCATTATAACTGTTTTGCCGCCGTGCTTAGCATAAAACTCCTCGGTTTGGGTTAAGTATTCACGCTTAAAGAACAGTATTCGCTCCCGGGCTTTTATCTGCTTGCTTAAAAACCGGCCTGTAAAGTAGTTAACGTTATCGCCCAACAATGCCGCAGCTATTAGCAACGGAATAATTACAGTTATGCTAAGTCCATCGGGCGTAGCAGCTAGCATACCAGCAGCAAAAAGCAGCGAGTCGCCAGGTAGTAAAGGCATCACTATCAAGCCTGTTTCTACAAACACAATTAAAAACAAAACAGCATACACGTATAATTTGGTTTCGCCTTGCACCATTTGCGCCAAAACCTTATCGATATGTAAGATATTATCTATAAACCAGTGTACTATTTCCATACGGGCAAATATAGCCTTTAGCGCGTAACGGCAAACATGCAACTACAAAGCAGATTCTTGTATCTTTGGAATAGCTAGATACCCTGACACAATGAAGAAACTTTACCTAGTATTAGCAGTACTATTTACTACCACCATAGCA
>JAFDYM010000320.1 GCA_018267435.1 Bacteroidota bacterium
AGAGATAGGTAAATACAAGCGCGAGAAGTTCAACATCAGTATTGGTGATGAGCTACCAAGCGGCGTATTGAAACTAGCTAAGGTTTACATAGCTAAAAAGCGTAAACTGAAAGTGGGTGATAAAATGGCGGGTCGCCACGGTAACAAAGGTATCGTAGCCCGTATCGTTCGCCACGAAGATATGCCGTTCCTAGAAGACGGTACACCGGTAGATATAGTATTGAACCCACTAGGCGTACCTAGCCGTATGAACTTGGGCCAGATATATGAAACGGTACTAGGTTGGGCAGGCCAAAAACTAGGCGTTAAGTTTGCTACTCCTATCTTCGACGGTGCATCGCTTGCTGAAATAGGCCAGTATGTAGAGAAAGCAGGTATTCCTTCATTGGGTTCTACTTATCTATATGATGGTGAAACAGGCGAAAGGTTCCACCAGCCAACCACTGTAGGTGTTATCTACATGATAAAACTAATACACATGGTTGATGATAAGATGCACGCGCGTTCTATCGGACCTTACTCATTGATTACACAGCAGCCATTGGGCGGTAAAGCTCAGTTTGGTGGTCAGCGTTTTGGTGAGATGGAGGTTTGGGCACTTGAGGCTTACGGTGCTTCTAACATTCTACAAGAGTTGTTGACTGTTAAGAGCGATGACATTGTAGGCCGTGCGAAGGCATACGAAGCGATAGTGAAAGGTGATAATATACCTGAAGCAGGTATACCTGAATCATTCAACGTATTGATGCACGAATTGAGGGGCTTAGCACTAGACCTTAAATTCGAATAAGATACTTCCTTACAAGCCCCTCGAAATGTTCGGGGGGCTTGAATAGGAGAGTAGGATGGAAAAAATTTAAAAGACGTTTTAAATAAAGGAAGCCAATGGCATTTAAGAAAGACCCAAAGCAAAAATCTGATTTCTCGAAAATCACGATTATGCTGGCATCGCCCGATTCAATCCTTAGCAGGAGCAACGGGGAAATAAAGAAACCGGAAACAATTAACTACCGTACTTACAAGCCCGAAATGGAAGGTTTGTTCTGCGAGCGCGTTTTCGGCCCTACCAAAGATTATGAGTGCTACTGCGGTAAGTACAAGCGTATCCGTTACAAGGGTATAGTTTGCGACCGTTGTGGTGTAGAAGTAACAGAAAAGAAAGTACGCCGCGAGCGCACTGGCCACATCAAATTGACTGTGCCAGTAGTTCACATTTGGTACTTTAAGAGCTTGCCAAACAAGATAGGTTACCTACTTGGTATGAGCAGCAAAAAGCTTGAAAGCATCATATACTACGAGCGTTATGTAGTAGTGCAGCCAGGCCGCGCAGCTGAAGGTGTAAACCTAATGACTGAAAAAGGCGAGGAAAACCGTAACCTAGGCTACCTTGACCTATTGACTGAAGAAGAATACCTATCGGCTTTCGATGACGAGAAGTTGAAAAACAACTACGCATTGGATGATAGCGACCCTAACAAATTCATCGCCCGTATGGGTGCTGAAGCTGTGAAGGATTTGCTAAGCCGTATAAACCTAGATGAACTTAGCTACCAATTGCGCCACGCAGCTGCGAACGAAACTTCGCGCCAGCGTAAGAGCGAGGCTTTGAAGCGCTTGAGCGTTGTTGAAGCTTTCCGCGCGGGTAACGAGCACGTAGAAAACAAACCGGAGTGGATGGTTATCCAATACCTACCGGTTATACCACCTGAGTTGCGCCCATTGGTGCCACTAGATGGCGGCCGTTTCGCATCATCTGACTTGAACGACCTTTACCGCCGTGTTATTATCCGTAACAACCGTTTGAAGAGGTTGGTAGAGATAAAGGCACCAGAGGTAATCCTTCGTAACGAGAAGCGTATGCTACAAGAGGCTATCGACTCATTGTTCGATAACTCTCGTAAATCAAACGCGGTTAAAGCAGAAGGTGGTCGTGCATTGAAATCACTATCAGATGTATTGAAAGGTAAGCAAGGCCGTTTCCGTCAGAACTTGTTGGGTAAGCGTGTTGACTACTCTGGTCGTTCGGTTATCGTGGTAGGTCCTGAATTGAAACTACACGAGTGCGGTTTGCCTAAAGATATGGCTGCGGAACTATTTAAACCATTTATTATACGTAAGTTGATAGAGAGGGGTATAGTTAAAACCGTAAAGAGCGCCAAGAAACTAGTAGATAAGAAAGAGCCAGTTATTTGGGATATATTGGAGAACGTGTTGAAAGGCCACCCGGTTATGTTGAACCGTGCCCCAACCCTTCACCGTTTGTCTATCCAGGCGTTCTTGCCTAAGCGTATCGAAGGTAAGGCGATACAACTTCACCCGCTAGTATGTACGGCGTTCAACGCCGACTTTGACGGTGACCAGATGGCGGTACACGTACCACTTAGCAACGCATCTATACTAGAGGCGCAGCTATTGATGCTATCTTCTCACAACATCTTGAACCCGCAAAACGGTACGCCGGTTACGCTTCCTTCTCAGGACATGGTTCTTGGTCTATACTACATGACCAAAGAGAAGCGCAACATAGGCAACGACGTGGTGAAAGGCGAAGGTCTTACATTCTACGGCCCTGAAGAGGCAATGATAGCCTTTAACGAAGGCAAGGTAGAGCTACACAGCGTTATTAAGTGCCGCTTACGTGTGCGTACTGAAAACGGCAAGCCAGTTTACCAGATTATAGAAACTACCGTAGGTAGGATCATATTCAACTCGGCAGTGCCTGAGCGTAGCGGTTACGTAAACAAACTATTGGGTAAAAAGCAGTTGAAGGACGTTATCGGTCAAATATTGGCTGAAAGCGATATACCTACTACCGCTAAATTCCTTGATGATATTAAGAAACTAGGTTTCTTCTACTCGTTCCGTGGTGGTCTTAGCTTCAACTTGTTGGATGTAATTACACCATCTAGCAAAGAGAAACTAGTAGAAAAAGCACAACAGGAAGTAGATGAGGTGTACGATAGCTACCAGAACGGTTTTATTACCGATAAGGAAAGGTTCAACCAGGTAGTAGATATCTGGACCCGTACCGATAGCAAGTTGACAATAGACTTGATGAAGCAAATTGCCGAAGATAAGCAAGGCTTCAACTCAATCTACATGATGCTTGACTCGGGCGCGAGGGGTTCTAAACAGCAGATCAAGCAGCTTTCGGGCATGAGGGGTCTAATGGCGAAACCACGTAAGAGCGGCTCGACTGGTGCAGAGGTAATCGAGAACCCGGTATTGGCTAACTTTAAGGAAGGTCTATCGGTATTGGAGTACTTCATCTCTACGCACGGTGCACGTAAAGGTCTATCGGATACGGCCCTTAAAACGGCGGATGCGGGTTACCTTACACGTAGGCTAGTAGACGTTGCACAGGACGTTGTAATAACCGAGGAAGATTGCGGTACCCTACGTGGTATCACCATCCAACCGTTGAAGGACAACGAAGATATAGTAGAACCATTGTACGATAGGATACTTGGCCGTACATCGTTGCTAGATGTTTACCACCCTGAAACCGACGAATTGTTGGCAGAAGCTGGTCAGGCAATCAACGAGAAGACAGCTAAGAGCATAGAAGACTCTGGTTTAGATGCTGTAGAAATACGTTCGGTACTTACCTGCGAAAGCAAGAAAGGCTGCTGCGTGAAGTGCTACGGCCGTAACCTAGCTACCAACAGGCTAGCTGAAAGTGGCGATGCAGTAGGTATTATAGCTGCACAGTCGATTGGTGAGCCAGGTACACAGCTTACACTTCGTACCTTCCACGTGGGTGGTATCGCTACCCTAGGTGGCACCGACTCGCAAATAGCGGCAAGGTTCGACGGTATCATACAGTTTGACGGCGTACGTACTACTGCCGCTATGGATGAGAACGGCGAAAAAGTAAACGTGGTTATAGGCCGTACAGGTGAATTGCGTATAGTGAAGGATGACAACCCTGACAAGGTGTTGATCAGCTACCACATACCTTATGGTTCTACCATAAACGTAAAAGATGGCAAAGCAATTAAGAAAGGCGATGTTATCTGTAAGTGGGATCCATACAACAACGTAATTATAGCCGAAGTTGCAGGTAAGGTTAAGTTCGAACACTTAGTAGAGAACATTACCTACCGCGATGAAATGGATGAGCAAACAGGTCACCGCGAGAAAGTGGTTATCGAAAGCAAGGATAAAACCAAGATACCTTCAATCATCATTGAGCGTGGTAAAGATGTGAAAGTGTATAACCTACCGGTTGGTGCACACATCTCTATCCAAGATAGCGAAGAAGTGGCCCACGGTCAAATCATAGCTAAGATACCGCGCGCAATGGGTAAGGTGAAGGATATCACGGGTGGTCTTCCTCGTGTAACTGAACTGTTCGAGGCACGTAACCCTAGCAACCCTGCTACCGTGGCTGAAATAGACGGCGTGGTACGTTTTGGTGGTGTTAAGCGTGGTAACCGCGAAATAATAGTAGAAAGCCGCGATGGTGAAGTAACCAAGTACTTGGTGCCACTATCTAAGCACATACTAGTACAGGAGCAGGATTTCGTTCGCGCAGGTACACCTCTATCAGATGGTGCAACTACACCTACCGACATCCTACACATAAAAGGACCTTTCGCCGTACAGGAATACCTAGTAAACGAGATACAGGAAGTTTACCGCTTACAGGGTATCAAAATCAATGATAAGCACATCGAGGTGATTGTTCGCCAAATGATGAGCAAGATGATAGTTGACGACCCAGGCGATACAAGGTTCCTAGAAGGCGAATCGGTTAATAAATTCGACTTGTTGGAGGCTAACGACGAAATCTTCGATAAGAAGGTAGTAGAAGAAGCTGGCGACTCGGAGAACCTAAAAGCTGGCCAGATAGTAACCCTACGCCAAGTACGCGAGGAAAACTCGATATTGAAGCGTAGCGATAAGAAGCTAGTTGAGTTCCGCGATGCTATACCTGCTACTGCTACACCGCAGCTACAAGGTATTACCCGCGCCTCTCTATCTACTTACTCATGGATATCGGCTGCATCGTTCCAGGAAACTACCAAGGTACTAAGCACAGCTTCAATAGCTGCTAAGCAAGACTACCTAGAAGGTTTGAAAGAGAACGTTATCGTAGGCCACCGTATACCAGCGGGTACCGGTATGCGCAGGTTCAGCAACATAATAGTTAGCAATGTTGAAGACCTTGGGCGGATGGAGAAAAAGCAAGAAGCCAACACTGGCGTTGAATTGCTAGGATAATTACAAACAGCAAATCTCTTAGGAGATAGAAATACGAAGCCCCTTCGATAATTCGGAGGGGCTTTTTGTTTGGTGGTATTAAGTATTACACTCTTTCTTGTATATAGCTACTATCGTAAAATTTTTGGTAAATCTGTTCCGCAGCATGGGCAATAATAAATGAGTGCTTTCTTTTCACATTCATCAAACGAACCCATATAGCCTTCAGTAATCAAAAAAAATACTTTATCTGTAGAGTTTTCCATCTTTTGGGCAGTTTCAGGAGTTAAGCCTATTGCTCGTATATTTAATCCCATGCTTTTTTGTCCTTCATATCTAAATCTGAATTTATCAAAGCAATATTGCTTTACTGGCGTATCCTCTTTTACAGGATGAAGTATGAAACTGAAGAATGATTTGAGCCTGCTAATAAATGACATATTTCTGTTTGTAAAAACAAGGTACCTATCCTATACAATTACTGTATGCCTATGTTACCTATAGCCCATTTCAAGGTAGCTTCGGTTTTATAAAATTTGGCCTGCAGTTCGCGAAGCTTTAGCTGCGACTCTATCAATTTGTTTTCGCGGGCGTTTACAATAAACATCGAACTTTCCCCATTGTTGAATCTCTTGTATTCCCCATCGGCTAGGCGCTGCCAGTTATCAATAGCAGCTTCGTATAAGCGGGTTTGTGCTTGTAGGTTAATCAATTCATTAAAGTAGGTTTTCATCTTTACTATTAGCTGTTCTGTTTTCAGGTTCAGCTCGTAGCGGGTATCCTGTATTTTTATCTTGGCTAGTTTTAGTTCGCCTCTGCCCTGAGCAAAGGTAAGCGGCATCGAAAAGTTTACACCTAGCTTATAGGCATTGGTAAATATGGGGCCGCTCTCGCTTTGAAAATTAAATTTTTGCGAAAGCAAGTTATAGTTTACATTGAATGTGGGCTTTAGGTTTTCTATTTTCAGTCTGCGCTCTATATCTAGTTGTTGTAGTTTGAACTTATAAAACAGCAGTTGTGGATGGCTTTGGCGTATGCGTGTTTCAAACTCTTCGGCCTTATTTAATTCAATAGTTTGTTGTACGTAATCCGATTCCAATGCCGATGGAATGATAGTGGTGTCTATTGGCCGCGGAACATCATTTTCAAGCCATAGAAAAACGCCTAGTTCAAGGCTTTTGTTATTAAACTTTAGTTGTGCATCATTCAACTGCAATTGGCGCGTTTGTACTTGCGTAAATGCTTCCGTGGTATCTATAGTAGGCCTATCGCCAAACTCTACCAGTTTCTTTGTTGCCTCAAAGCGTTGTGTGGCATTGGTAAGGGCGGCCTTGTATATTTCAAGCTCGTAGTAGCTGTAGCTCCAGTCGTAGTAGGTAGCAACAGCCTCTAGCAATAGGTCGTTCAATATTATTATCCGCTGCTGTTCGCTGGCAGTTTTAAAAATTTGAGCTTGCTTTAGCAATGCACGGCGCTTATCCAGCACAAGGTTCTTGCCCAGTGCTACCGATAGGCCAAGGTAGCCTAGGCCGTCATCAGGCAATACGCTTTCGGGGTTTAGCTTGCTGCCATACACAAAGTCGTAACCTGCTTTTACTTCTACACCATACCAGGTTGGTATTTTTATGCTGTTTTCAAAATATGAATAGTAGTTGGTACCGTTATAGGTTTTATTGTTATAGTCCGAATATATAAGTGGGTCCCAACCGCCACGCGCTATGTTTAGCTCCTCGCGCGCCTGCACCGTTATAAGGTTAGATTGCTTAGCTACCGGGTGGTATAGCTTTACGGCGTCCATAAACTCGCCTACTGATAGCGTTTTGTAACTGGTGCTTTGCGCATTGGCGCAAAGGCAGAGTAGCATTAGGCTAGCAAGCAAATTGGTATATTTATTGGCTAAATTCATTTCTTTTCCTCTTTTTGAGTACTGCCTTTTACCGTATAAAAATCGGGTGGGAAACCGTTGAGGTTACGCCATAGCTCGTACCATATAGGTACATCTTTTAGCAGTGCCATGCCCTTGGCGCCACCGCCTACTTTTAGGGCATTTGGCCACTTGGAGTCTTCCTCGCCTTCGGCCACCAGTATCCTAAATTTGCCGTTGTCTGAAATAGAGTTGTCGATAGCTACCACACGCCCACCAAATGTTCCGTAGCTTATGTTTTGCCAGCCGCTAAATACTATCGAAGGCCAGCCATCAAACTGAAAACGCACCTTTTGGTTTATAGATAACAAGGGAAGGTCCACAGGGTTTACATACATTTCTACTGCATACTTAAATTCCTGAGGTACTATTTTTACTATCATTTCCCCTTCCTTCAGTATCTCTCCTAATCCAGCTTTAACTGTTTTGGTTATCTGGCCTGCTTGCGGGGCTATTACAAAGTAAAAGGCATTGCGTAATGCATAATTTGAAAACTGGTTTTTAAGTTTGGCTATTTCCCCTTCCGATGTAGAAATATCGCTTAGTATTGAAAACTTGTCGGATGCTGTTTTGGATATCTTTTCACTAAACTCCCTATCTACCGAGTTAAACTCTATTCTGGCATTCAGTAGGTCGTTTTTAGCATTCATATACTTGTTCTCGGCTATGGTTACTTTTGCCTGAGAGTTTTGCAGGGCCTGTTTGCGCTGTTCCAATTCGGTTAATGATTTTAACCCCTCTTTGTATAGTTCCTGCATACGCGCGTACTGCTCCGTTGCTATTTTAAATTCCGTTTTGGCCGCCTCCAAGGCCATACTGTCGCTTTGTATGTATAGCTCGTTTTGTTTTATCTTGTTCTTAATTTGTTCCAGTTTCAGTTCCCTGTTTTGGTATAGGGCAGCTTGCTGGCTTTGTATGGCGGCCACTTTGTCTCTGTAAAAATCTATGTTGCCTCCTTTGGCTTTTATTTGCTCTTCTATACGCACCAGCAGGTTGGGGTCTAGGTAGTTTTCTTTTACCTCGGTTATTTTAAGTATGGTATCTCCTTTGGCTACTATGTCTCCTTCTTTTACATACCATTTTTCTATTCTACCTGCTATTATCGAGTTTATCTCCTGCGGCCTCTCTTCGGGCGACCTTGTGGTTACCAAGCCAGGCGCTTGTATGTTTTGGGTCCATGGTAAAAATGAGAATATAACTAAACCCACTAGTATACCTATAAGCCACCTGCTTGTTTTCAATTCGGTGTTGTTATATACAAACGCCTTATGGTACGATTTATACTTTCTTTTAATGTCCGTATTCTCTGTTTTGCTTAACCACATAGGGTATATAATTATAAACTTAACTGTTTGAATAAATTATTGTATTCCGGTGTTTTCTGCACTTCGTCGAACGTGCCGTAGGCCACTATCTTGCCTTTATCCAATATAAGTACCTTATGGCATAGCGTTGCAAACAATGGGTTATTGGTTACACCTATCAAGGTATGGGTAGCTTTATTGTTTAACAAGCTTGGTATTATTTTCTCTTGTTCGTTAAGTTCAAGTGCGCTCCAGCAATCTTCCAATATCAATAATTGCGGTTTGGCTATCAAGGCACGGGTAAGCAATATTTTGTTCAAGGTGTTTCGCGGTAGTTTTTTGCCTACTGAATCCAAAGGCGTATCTAGCCCTTCTTTAAGCGATTGTATATAAGGTAAAAGCCCCGTATCGCCAGCTATCTGTAGTATATGTTTTATATCTATTTCGGTATCGCCCAATGTTAAGTTCTCCAGTAGCGTTCCTGTAAATACATCGGGACTGTTTAAGTAAACACCGAATTTTTTTCGTAGCCCGTTCATGTCTAAATTGCCCAGTGGTATATCGTTATACAGCAAATTCCCTTTAAAATCGTTGTATGCGCCTATAAGTATTTTTAGTAAGGTAGATTTACCCGAGCCTTCGGTTCCGAAAATACATACATGTTCTCCTGCCTTAATATTCAAGTTGATATCATCAAGCACATATGTATCCATATCCGGATATTTATAGCTCAATTTTTCTGCCGTTATAGATATACCGCTTCCATTGCCAGTATCCGATATCTTCATACCTCCTGTGCGTTCTATAGGTTTATCAAGCAGCTTGCCCAATTTTTCAAGCGATGTAAGCATGTCATATATCACATCTAGGCTTACAATTATTTTTTCCACCGAGTTAAGCAAGGTAATAATTACAATTTCGGATGCTATAAATTGTCCTATGTTTATTTGTTGTTCTATTACCAAATAGCAACCCACTATTAGCAGTGCAGCAGTTATAATTACCTTAAACATTACAAATGCCCAGTATTGTATTTGCAGCACTTTAAAGTGGCTTTCCCTGGCATCTAAGTAGCCGCTTACCAGTTCATCCGTTTTATCTAGCGGAAAATCGACCTTGCCCATAAATTTCATCGTTTTAATGGTGCGGGCCGTTTCCTCAAGCCAATACCCAACTTCAAATTTATAGTCCGACTCTTCAAGCGAAGTTTTTATGCCACGGGGGTATGTAAATCGTAATATAAGTGCAATAAGCGCTACTAGTATAATACCAAGGAAAATGAATATCGGACTATAGAAACACAACAAAGCAAGGCCAAATATTATTTGTACCGATGCAGATGGAAAATCTAGCAGTACTTTGCTAAGTCCTTTTTGTAAAGATGCTGTGTCGAAGAATCGGTTTACCAGTTCGGGTAGGTAGTAATCGTCTATGGCTATTAGGTCTAGCCTAGGAATTTTGTAGCCAAACTGTAGGGAGTATCTGGTAAAAATGCGGCGTTGAATCCGCTCGTTAACCCTCATTTGCATGATTTGTATCCAGCCATTAAGCACTACGCCTAGCACTACTATAAGTATAAGTACTACCACCGATGTAGATATAAGGCCCCCGAAAAGCAAATTGATGATACTTTGAATACCTAGCGGCAATGTAAGGTATATTAAACCGCTGATAATAGCATAAAAATATATACTCGTTATTTCCTTTCTTTCAAACGATACTAATTCTATAAATCGCTGTATAGGTGTCATGTATAGCTATGTTTAGGTGTATATTACCAGTCGTTACAGTTTGTTATTGTTTGTAAGGAATATCTATGTTATAAACACTAACGAATAGGAATAGTTTTTAGTCACATATTTGTATTCTTAATTTTATAATCCATTTACTGAATTAGTTTATTGTTTTCTACCAATGACTGGTATAAATATAATAGTACCAGGGAATTTTGTGTGGTACACCTTTTTAACCATCGGCTAAAACCGAAAACAAACTATTATGAAGAACTTAGCATTGGTATTTATGGCAGCGGCAAGCCTAGGGTTTGCATCGTGCCAAAAGTGTACAATATGTACCAAAGACGGCGAAGCCGATGAGCGTATTTGCGAAAAAGACTACGATAGCAACACCGAATATG
>JAFDYM010000321.1 GCA_018267435.1 Bacteroidota bacterium
AGGACTATTTCTTTTATATGGATAATTCAAGTAACACAACTGCTAGCATTGCCGCTATTCCCGCCATTTTCAAAAAATCGGAACCGTTTACCTTGCATTACACTGCTATAGATAATGCAGGAGATATAACCACCGGCAATTTAGGACCTATTGACCCAGGTATAATTGACTATTTAGATATTGATAGAAGCGTAAAGGTAACCGACAACATTATTATAGGCTCTGGTCTACTTACAGGTTATAGTATCAAAATAGATTAAGTTATTCTATCATAAACACAAAAAAGCGCCTAGCTAAATACTAGGCACCTTTTTGTGTTTCTAAGAGTTAAATTACTATTTGCCAGGTTCAGATACTTTTTCGTTTGCCATAGCCAATGAATCTTGATGCTGGGCTGCCATTATTTCGGCCATTAGCTGTTCAGGTGTTTTACCTAGTTGTGCAAGCGCAATTTTTACATCTTTAGCTATAGGGTGTTCGGGGTATTCTTTTAAAAACTGGCTGTATTTCTGCCTAGCTACATCTAGGTTGCCAAGTTTGTCTTCATATATCAAGCCCTGCATAAAAAGCGCGTAAGGGCGTTTGCTGTAATTAGGGTAATTGGTGTACACTTTCTCGTATATGCTGGCCCCCTTTATAGGCTTGCCCAGGTACTCGTAAAAGCTAGCTGCTTTGAACAGAAATTCAATCCCCATAGTGTCGTTCGGGTGTTTTTCCGCATAGCCTTCATAAGCACTTAGTAGTCCCGCTACGTCGGCGCTATCTACTTGGCTTATCTTGGCTTTGGCTAGTAGCGCTTCCTCTTGCTTCAAAATCTTTTTGGCATCCCACTCGCGTTTGGCGTTACAGCTAGATGACACTATTGCCACGGCTAACAAAAGCCCTAATACTAATTTTTTCATTTTTTTCGGTTACAGCCGCGAAAGTAACATTCTATTGTATAACTGCCAGCGGCTATAACATTTGTTGCAAATGCTTGAAGTAGGCCGGCGCGTACTGTAGCCTGCTGCCATACCAACTAAACATTTCACCATCTACCAATAGCACTTTTGCCGTAGGACAATAGCTCTGAAACTCCTCTATGTGCATGGGGCGGAACGAATACGGCTCGCTGCTAAGGAAGATATAGTCCGGCTTTAAGGTTGCCAACTGTTCTGGGTCTATTTCGGGGTAGCGCTCTATGCCATCAAACACATTGCGCACACCAAAGCGGTGCAGCATTTCATTAATGAAAGTATTGCTAGCAGCTACCATGTAGGGCTTACGCCATATAAAATATGCCGCGCTCGGTAGGGTAGAAGGAGTGTTTGTTTCAATACCTGCAAAGTCGGTGGCGATACGCTCTATCAATGCCTTACCTTCTGCTTCTTTACCCAATAAAACAGATAGTTTTTGCATCATTGCCAAGCTATCATCTAAGGTGTAGATGTCGCTCATCCATACAGGGTAATGGCTTTGCAACTCTTCTATACCATCCTTGTAGTTTTCCTCTTTGTTGCCTATGATTAGGTCAGGCTTTAGGGCGTGTATCTTATCGAAGTTAAACTGCTTGGTGCCACCTATTTTTTCTTTGCCAGCTACCATATCTTTAGGGTGTATGCAGAAGCGGGTGATGCCTACTAACTCTTCATCCAAACCTATATCCAACAGAAACTCCGTTTGCGATGGCACTAGCGATACGATGCGCCTTGGTGGCGTAGCAAGTGTTATGATATTGCCTAGTTGGTCGGTGCTGGTAAGCATGTGGCAAAGTAAGCAAAGGCTAGTTAGTTGCCCAAAGCTCCTGCTTATCCAAATATCCCACAAAGGTATCTACCCATTGCGGTTGGGTATTTATACAAGGTATGTAGGTAAACTCTTCGCCGCCGTGTTCTGTAAATATTTCCTTGCCGCGGCCTTCTATCTCCTCTAGCGTTTCAAGGCAGTCGGCTACAAAGGCAGGGCATATCACCAACAGCTTCTTTACACCTTGCTTTGGCAGATCTTCCAATACCACATCGGTAAATGGCTGCACCCAGCCCGAACCAAGGCGCGATTGAAAACTAATTTCCACCTTGCTGTTATCTATTCCCAGTTGTTCCGTTACTAGCTTGGTGGTTTCCTTTACTTGGTGCTTATAGCAATACTGGTGCGCCACGCTCTTTACCTCGCAGCATACATTGCTTACATAACAGTGGTTGTTGTTCGGCCCTGTTTTCTTTAGGTGCCTTATAGGTAGGCCGTGGTAGCTGAACAGTATCTTATCGAACTGCTTGCCTTGTACATAAGGCTTCATGCTTTCGGCTAGCGCATCTATATACGCAGGCTCGTTATAGAAAGGCTTTAGTATGGTCACCTTATAGGTTCTACCGCTACGCCTTATGGCTTCCTTTACATGCTCTACGGCTGTTTCATAACTGCTCATGGCGTAGTGCGGGTACATGGGGGCTATCAATAATTCTGTCAAGCCACCTGTTTTGGCTTCTAGCTCTTTAATGGCGGTGGCAGGTGTAGGGTTGGCGTAGCGCATGGCTATGGCTACCGGCATTTTTACCTTGGCTTCCACAGCTTGTTTAAATTCTTCGCTTATCACCTTTAGGGGCGAGCCTTTGGGTGTCCATATCAGTTTGTAAGCTTCAGCCGATTTAGGCGCACGGAACGGAGTAATGATACCTTTTACCAATAGCATACGCCATAGGTAGGGGTAATCTATAACGCGCTCGTCCATTAAAAACTCATTCAAATATCTGCGCACATCGCCCACCTCAGTACTATCGGGCGAACCTAAATTCAAAATCAATAAAGCCTTACTCATATGCATTTGTTGCTAGGCTAAACGGCTTAGCGGCTGCAAATGTTCATTATCGCGCTTACATTGCGAACCTGCAATTGTCATGGAATTGTAAAAAAAGGTTCTGTGCCTCCTATTCAGCGCCCTTGCAAGGGTGTAGCGAATATATTTGCCCGTAGCAATCACAGATGCAGCACAATTATGGTGGAGAATGGTATCCGGCTAGTAGTAGCCGGAGTGAATTTTCATAAAACTAGCCTAGCGGTAAGGAATAAGTTTGCCCTTACTACTGAGCATATTAAGAGCATTTACAGCAATTTAGAAAGCAGTAAAGAGCCTCATTTTTTCGTATTATCTACTTGTAACCGTACCGAGATATATAGCACAGCGCAACAGCCTGCCCAGCTATTGAACATGCTTGCCGAGCATAATCAGATAGAGGAAAAGGATATGGCTGAGTACGCTTTTGTAAAAGAAGGCGAGGAAGCCGTGAAGCACCTATTTAGGGTGGCTGCAGGCTTAGACTCGCAGATACTTGGCGACTATGAAATTATAGGGCAACTTAAAAATGCTTTTACCCTAGCCAAGGAACATAACCGCACCAATGGCTATATGGAAAAAGCAGTGAACGGTGCATTGCAAGCCAGCAGGCAGGTTAAGAAGAGTACCACATTGTCTGATGGTACCACTTCTGTTTCTTACGCTGCCATACAACTATTGAAAGAAACAGCAGGCGATAGACACTTGAACGTTTGCCTATTAGGCTTGGGCAAAATAGGCACGCTTACTTTAAAGAACTTGCGCAACTATTTGCCACAGCATAATGTAACGGTGGTTAACCGCAACGAAAGCAAGGCGCAGAACGCTGCCAATGAATATAAGGTAGACTTTGCACCGTATAACAACCAGCAAGAAGTATTGGCCAATGCCGATGTGCTGATAGTAGCTACAGGTGCCGACCATGCAGTTATTGGTAAAGAAGATATAGCTAACAGCAA
>JAFDYM010000322.1 GCA_018267435.1 Bacteroidota bacterium
AGCAGGGCTGGCCTTAGTACCTGCACCGCTGCCTGTAGGTGTTACGTATATCACGTCGCACTCCTGCGCGTTAGCGCCAAGGCTAAGTAGTAAAAAAAGTGCTGTAATAGCTTTGTACAGTTTGCTCATGTCAGGGATTGTTCGAACTGTTAAATGTATAAAATATACCTTACACAAGATGCATAATAGCTATCGAAGGTTGGCATTGTGTGGATAAAAGTTGAGGGAAACATAGGCCGATAAGTAATAAGCTTGAAATATTACTTTTATGCGGGAGGTACAGTGTCCTGCCTTTTTATATAGATAATGTATCCATTAATATGCGAAGATTTATTTTTCAGGCATTAGTTGTAATAGTGTGTGTTGTAATATTGGCAGAAATTATATTACGGTATAGGGGTATGTATGCCACGTATGCCGAAGCTAATGCAGGTACATATGTTACTGAGTATGGGCAAACATACCCTAGTTGGTACCATAGCCATAATGCCTTGGATACGTTTACGCCAGATATTGCCGATTTTCATTTTACTTATACTACAAACTCGCTTGGCATACGCGATGGCGAGCACGAATTGGCAAAACCTGATAGCATATTTAGAATAGCGATATTTGGAGATTCATACGCCGAAGGTGTAGGTGCACCTATTGATAGTAACTGGGCAAGCCTGCTTCAAAAGTATGTAAGCGAAAGAAGCCATTTAAATGTAGAGGTAATAAATGGAGGAGTATCTGGCTGCGACCCTTATTTTAGCTATGTAATGTACCGCGATAAAATAAGCAAGTATAAACCCGACTTAGTAATAGTAACAGTAAATGCTACCGATTATTCGGATATCATGCTGAGAGGTGGTATGGAAAGGTTTAAAAGTAACGGAACTACACATTATAAGGATGGACCTTGGTATGAACCCATATTTGAACATAGCAGGTTTTTCAGGGCAGTGTTGCATAAAGTATTTGGCTTCGACCTTACTGGTATTTTTATATCGCGCTATCAATATAAGGAGCGCTTACCTTCTACTAATAGCGATATAGCAAAACTGCTTGGTATGTTTAAAGATACAGTGCAGGCTAGGGACAGTAAATTTGCATTGATGCTATATACTATACCGCCAGAAATTGTATATAAAAAACACAAGATAACCGAGTATAATACCCAAGCGCTAGGGCAGTTAAGCAATAATTTACGAAATGATGGATTTGAAACCATTGACTTGCGAAACGAGCTGTTTGAACAATATAGCACAAGTCCTCAGCAAGCATTTACTTATGTAAGCGATTTGCACTATAGGCCATGTGGTTATTCCTTTATGGCAAACTTGATAGCTGACACATTGATTCAAAGAGGTTGTATAGGTAATTCGTATTCTGTAAAATAGTATTAGTTTTAAATTGGTGGTTAAGTTTTTGAAGTATACTCTTATTGTGTTATGCAGCGTAGTATTGCTTATAGAGGTTTACTATAGGCTTTCCAAGCAGCATGAAACGTATTTGGAGAGTATTGGCGCTGGTTACTATTCGGGCTACAATGCTATATTGCCATCGTGGTACCGTATAAGGGCTGCCAACGATTCGTTTGTTCCTGCCAATGTAGATTTTGAATATCCATTTGTAACCAATAGCTGGGGTATACGCGAGCGCCCCATTGAGCCTAAGCCAGATACGGTACTACGGATATTGATAACGGGAGATTCGTATACTGAGGGTATGGGTGCGCCATACGATAGTACCTGGCCTAGGTTGCTTGAAAAAAAGTTGAACGCACATGGATACAAGGTTGAGGTAATAAATGCAGGTTTTGCAGGATCGGATCTATTCTACGATTATGTAAGCTACCGCGACTCGTTTGCCAAGCTGCAGCCCGATTTGGTAATAGCCTCGCTTAACTCATCCGACTATACAGATTACTTGCTACGTGGCGGCCTAGACAGGTTCCATGCCGATGGCACTACGCACTACCGCAAAGCTCCTTGGTATGAATTGTTGTTTCGGTTTTCGCGCTTGTTTAGGGCAGTGTTGTATAAGTACAACAACTTTCCTTTTCAAGGCATATTTGCCACCGAACAACAAATTGAGCAAGAGTATATAAATGCTAACATAGCCCTCGATACTACTATAGCACTATATAAGGCTAAGGCTGCCCAAAACGGTGCTGGGTTCATAAGTATAATTCATATCATACCGTCGGAAATAAAAAATGGCGAAGCACGCCTTAACCAGTATGGTTTAGCTAAGCTTGATAGCCTGGCCAATACCCTAAGCAATGCCGATGTGAACAGCATAAATATATGCATGCCTATGGCCGCTGCTTATGGTGATAAGCTGCCAGTATATTACCATTTAATAGATGGGCACTATAACGCACGTGGCTATAACATAATGGCGCAGATAATAGCCGATACCCTATTGGCAAAGGGCCTTGTGCCTGTACAAAACACAACAAAGCATAAATAGGGTTTTAACTTAGACTTGTTAAACGTATTTTCGCGGCATGTTTTCTATATCGCTGCAAAGCATTCTTACTATTACTTTTACCCTATTCGCTGTTATTGACATAGTGGGCAGTTTGCCCGTAATAATAGGCGTAAAGCAGAAGCACCCTAGTTTTAGCCCTACCTTGGCCACATTGGCGGCGGGAGGCCTTATGGTGTTTTTTCTTTTTTTAGGCGAAACCTTTTTGGGCTTAATGGGTGTAGATGTCCGCAGTTTTGCCTTAGCGGGAAGCATAGTAATATTTATACTAGCTATGGAAATGATATTGGGTATAAACATATTCAAAACCAACCCCGACGAGAGCCATTCGGGCACTTTTGTGCCGGTGGCTTTTCCTCTTATAGCAGGTAGTGGTACTTTGGCTACTGTAGTATCGCTTAGGGCCGTTTATTCGGTAGCCGAAATACTGATAGGTATATTGATAAATGTGCTTATAGTATATGCCGTGCTGCGCAGTATGGGATATATAGAAAACAAGATAGGCAAGAACGGGCTTGCGGCTATCAAGAAGTTTTTCGGTGTATTGCTACTAGCAATATCAATAAAGATTTTTACTACTTACATTAAAATATAGCGGACTAATTGCGGCTAAGTATGCTAAGGGAAAGGCTGTTTTGTATGGCCATAAGTGGCGCAAATATACTTACTGTATTACCGTCGGGGTCAAGCACTTCGGCAAAGCGCTCGCCCCATTTGGTATCGTATGGTATAGTTACGCTTTGGTAGCCTAGGTCCATAAGTTTGTTGTATGTTTCTTCTACTCCTTGTGTATTGCTAAACTTAAAGTGCAAACCTATGTTGCCATTGCTATCTGCTTGGCGCCAACCAGGGTTTAGTTTTAGCATGTTTTCTTTGGTTATAAATACTATGGTAGAAGCGTGTTTCGACACACATTCAACATAATATTCCTGCTCCTGCCCTATTGGTATTTTAAGGCCTAGTGCGCGGTAAAATTGTAGTGCTTTGGGCAAG
>JAFDYM010000323.1 GCA_018267435.1 Bacteroidota bacterium
AGAGGGTAAGCACAAAGGCTTAAAAAACTTAAACCATGCCATTAAACAGAGAAGCTTACACACGATACCGATACATAGATGCGCGGCTGCGCAAGAAGCCTTACCCAACCTTAGAGGACTTGATAGAGTACCTGAACGAGAAGATGGATAAGCCTGTAAGCAAGCGCACGGTACAGCTAGACTTGCAGGAGATGCGCTATAGCCAGGCGCTGAACTTTAATGCGCCGATAGCCTACAATAAAAAGGAGCGCACGTATGAGTATAGCGATGCCAATTACTCGATAAGCAATTTGCCCGTAAGTGCAGATGAACTGCATGGGCTTGATTTTGCCATAAGCATATTGGACCAGTTTAAGCACCTGCCGGCTATCAAGGAATTTGAAGAGGCGATAATGAAGATTGCTTCTACCGTAAAGTTGAATAAAGATGCGCGCGGCGAGAGCGACCATATACAGTTGGATAAGCCCTTTATCATTAAAGGCATTGAATATGTTGAGCCGATACTGAAAGCCATAAGCGATCGCAGGGTTATAAAATTCAGTTACCAAAAGCACGGTAGCGATACAGTAACGCAGAATTTGTTGGAGCCTTACTTGATACGAGAGTCGAAAAACTATTGGTATGTAATAGGTAATGGCATAAGCAAGAAGGACCATAAGATATTGACCTTCGCGCTAGATAGGATTGTAGACCTACAACTAACCAACGATGTGTTTAGCGAGGAAGGAAAGATAGATAAGAAGAACTTTTACAACAACGTACTAGGCGTAAGCGTAGCAGAGGGTAAGCCCGAGAAGGTGGTGCTGTCGTTTCTACCCATACAAGGCAAGTACATTAAAACCATGCCCATACATGCCTCGCAAAAGGTAATGAAGGATAGCAAAACGGAACTGAAAGTGTCGTTGGAGTTAGTGATAAACACCGAGCTAAAAATGCAGTTGCTAAGCTATGGTGCCAATGTAAAAGTGTTACAGCCTAAGGCACTGGCAGAAGAATTGAAACAAACGGCGAAGGCCATGGTAAAAGCATATAGCGAAGCATGAACGGAACAGTAAGGGCAGATATAAAACCCGGCACACATGTAATGATAGTGCTGAAGAAAGACCAACGTAGCGGTGCATTGACCGAGGGGATAGTAAAAGATTTATTAACTAGCGCACCTGTACACCACCGTGGTATAAAGGTGCGGTTAGAAGATGGGCAAATAGGCCGCGTAAAACAAATACTTGACTAAACATGGAACAGAAGAACAATCCGCTGCATGGCAAAACCTTGGCCTATGTAATTGAGTACTTGGTAGAGCAATACGGCTGGGAAGAGCTTGGCAAGCTTATACCCATTAACTGTTTTAATGATAGCCCTAGCCTGCAAAGCAGCCTAAAGTTTCTACGTAAAACAGAATGGGCTAGAAAAAAGGTAGAAGATTTATATATTAAAACCGTAAAACAAAACCCCACAACATAGAACCACATGGCCGATAGACAGACCCTGATTGACAACACTAAGAAATGGATACAAGACGTAGTAATAGGATGTAATTTTTGCCCCTTCGCTGCTAAGGAAGTAAAACAGGGCACGGTGCGCTACCATGTAGAGGAAGACGATGACCTGAATGCTTGCCTACAGGTATTTTTGAACGAATGCGAACTGTTGGACACCAACCCCGAGATAGAAACCACCATCATCATTCTGCCCATAGGCTTCGATGAGTTTGAGGACTACCTTGACCTAGTAGAATGTGCCGAGGAAATACTGGAAGAGAATGGCTACGAGGGCACCTACCAAGTGGCAACCTTCCACCCAAATTACTGCTTCGAAGGCGAGGAGGCTGACGATGCATCTAACTTTACCAACCGCTCGCCCTACCCTATGCTGCACATACTGCGCGAAGAAAGCGTGGAGCGCGCCCTAGAGCGCTACCCCGATGCGGAAGGCATACCACAGCGCAACATCGACTTTGCCAGAACGAAGGGTAGCGCCTATATGAAGATGCTGAGGGATGCGTGTTTGTAGTTATTAACTACCTTTGTGGCGATGACATTTGAAGATTTAAACCTGAACAAGCCCTTGCTGAACGCATTGGCCGACTTGAAGTATACCAAGCCTACTACTATACAACACAAAGCTTTCCCTGTGGTGATGAGTGGTCGCGATGTAGTGGGTATAGCACAAACGGGTACGGGCAAAACCCTATCGTACCTACTACCTGCGCTGCGCCAGTGGGAGTTTAGCAAAGATGCCGTGCCTAGAATATTGGTAATGGTACCAACGCGCGAACTGGTAACACAGGTGGTAGAAACCGCCGAACTGCTAAGCAAATACATGAGCGTAAAAGTGGTGGGCGTGTATGGCGGCACCAACATTAAAACGCAAATGGCAGCCTTATACGGAGGTGCCGATATAGTAGTAGGTACGCCTGGCCGTATATTCGACCTTGCGCTGAACGGCAGCTTGAAAATGAAGAGCATAAAGAAGCTGGTGATAGACGAGGTGGATGAAATGCTAAGCCTTGGCTTTAGGTATCAGTTAACGAATATATTAACGCTGTTACCGCAAAAGCGCCAGAACTTGATGTTCAGTGCTACACTTACCGATGAGGTAGAGGCATTGATAAACGACTTCTTTAATGCGCCTGAAAAGATAGAAGCTGCGCCTGCAGGTTCGCCATTAGAGAACATAACGCAGACGGCGTATGAAGTGCCGAACTTCAATACCAAAATAAACCTACTGGATATGTTGCTTAGCAGCGATGCAGAAATGAAGAAGGTGCTGGTATTTACCGCTACCAAAAAAATGGCCGATGATGTGTATGAATTGATAGCACCGAAGTTTGAAGGCAAGATAGGTGTAATACACTCCAACAAATCGCAGAACAACAGGTTTGATACCGTAGAGAAATTTCAAGATGGCAGCTACCGTGCATTGATAGCTACCGATATTATAGCGCGCGGCTTGGATATAAGCGAGGTAAGCCACGTTATCAACTTCGATGTGCCCGATGTGCCTGAGAGCTACATACACCGCATAGGTCGTACTGGCCGTGCCGATAAGAAGGGTATCTCTATCACCTTCGCCAGCCCGCGCGAGGATGAGTTTAGAACAGCGATAGAAAGCTTGATGAAGTTTAAGATACCTGTAATACCGAACCCAGAAGGCTTGGAAATATCGGACGTACTAACGCGCGACGAGATGCCGAACAACGAAACCCGAAACATACAAGATAAATTCAAGATACCTGAGTTAGGTGTTGCCTTCCACGAGAAGAAGGCGAAGAACAAAAAGGTGAACATGCACATGACCCGTGCCGAGAAGCTGAAACTGAAATACGGCAAGCCGAAAAAACGCAAGCCTAAGAAGTAATTAGCTCCTGCTCCTTTTCTATCGATAAGCCATATTTACATGCCGGCCAGCCAAGGCTTTCGTAATAGGTTATAGTACCCTTTACACTATCGGCAAAGCTACTGAACTGTATGCCGTAATCATGTAGTGCGCGGTGGTTAGATATGCGCAAATCGCCATTCAGCCACAAGGCCACATCTTGCCAAGGCTGTATATCCTTCTCCGTTATGTCGTGGCTGTTTACCGATATAAGGCTTGGTTTGGTGCCAAGTAAATTGGTACAAGTATGTAGCAGTTCCTTAAACGTAACATCGTGCGTTATGGCGTTGTACGTAGTATGGTGCTTTTCTATGCTTAGCGAAGCAATTATCAAGCCGGCTAAATCATCTACATAGGTTATGCCGACACTATCGGTGCCACCATTAGGCAACATAATGCTAGCAGAAAACTTAGCACGCCACAGCCAGTAGTAAAACCTATCGGTAAAGTCATACTTGCCATATACCAGCGATGGGCGGATGATGATTTTATCTAGCCAAGTATGTTGCATTAATATGCGTTCCATCTCTGCCTTCTTCTCGCCATAAGCATCGGGCAGTGCAGAGGTTTTCTGTGTTTCGGTACATGGCAGTATTGGTTCACTTTCATCAACTGTTCTGTTGATGATACTTTCCATATCAAATACCGAAATGGTAGATACAAATATGTAGCGGCCCACTTTACCTTGCAGGCTATGCAACAGCTTATCGAACGACAGAGGATAGTAGCCCGAGCAATCGATGATATAGTCCCAGTTGTGCTCAGCTATCTTTAAGTAATCATCGGTTTCCCTATCGCCATGTATTTGTGGCACGTTGCCAAACAAGCCAGCGTTGCGCTTGCCACGATTGAAAAGTGTTATAGTATATTCGTTACGCTGTAGCAGCTTTTCTACCAGTACACGCCCAATAAAATTTGTGCCGCCTAGTATTAGCACCGACTTCATTACAGTCCCAGTATTTTCGCATCTACAAAAAACTTGGTGTAGACATCTACATGTACATCGTTCACCACTGTTTCATCCATAGAGCTGGTTACTTTCAATTTAAAGGCATCTTTCTTAATGTATTCTTTCAGTTCTTGGTTGTCCAAGTCAAGGTCGAACGATGCGCCTACGGTGTTAGGTATGTTATCCTTATGTGCTACTAGTACCTCAGGCAAGCCATCGGCGGTTAGGTACACATCTATATCTTTTAGAAAAGAAAATGTTTCGCCCTGTGGCGAGGTAATAGTAAGTGTAGCTTGTGTAAGCTTTATGCTTTCAATCAAATCCTTCTTGGTATCGTTTACCGCAAACTCTTCTTCCGAGTTGGTAGTTACATCGGGAGTATTTAAAGTAATAGGTAGGTTAAGTGGCAAGCCCGTAGCCGAATATACTAGGCTGCTGTTATAGTCTACATTAAACTGTGTCAACTTATCAATGGCCTTGCAGCCGCTAAAAGATAGCATTACCACCACAGCTGCCATCATCACTAATTGCTTCTTCATACTTTTTGTTTGTATCTACTAATTTACGTTTTACTTAGTAAACGGCACCTTCATGGTGCTTATTGTTTTATTGTCCTCGTCTACTATACTCATCTCTACATACTCGGTGCCTACTATGCGTATTTTACCAAAGCCGTTCTTGCAGGTTTTCTCGCTTATGCCTATACCGCCTTTGTTCCATATCTTCTTGAATTTATAGGCACTGGTTAAGTTCCCTATCAGCTTCAAATACTTTGCCAATTCTGTAGTGCTTACGCTTAGGCCGCTGCTATTTAGTTCAGGCAGACCTGCGTTCTTGCCATCGTCCATTACGCTATGGTGTGTGTCACCGCTTATTACCACTAGGTTCTTGATGTTGTTATCGCCAACAAATTTTATAAAGTCGTTGCGCTCCTCGGGGTAGCCAGCCCAGTACTGCCCAAAGCCCCATGCCATGTGGAAGCCGAACCAACCCTTCCAGTGCATCTTCTGTATTTTTAGACCACCATCAATCAGCTTCTTACATGCACCGTTTAGCGGCACACCGCTTACTATAAATTTCCAATCGGCAGTAGAGTTCTTAATGCCTTCTTTCAACCAATCCATCTGCTTTTTGCCAAACAATGAATAGCCTGGTGGTGGGGTAAATTCCCATTTACGTTTCTTCTTGTTATATGTAAACAAATCCTTGTGCGGATAGTCCTTGGCGCTGTTGCGGTCTATTACAAAAAACTCGGCATTGCCCATTTTAAATGAGTGATAAATACCCTCGCTGGTATCGGCCAAATCGTAATGTGGAAAGTACTCTTCGTAGCCGCGTATTACATGCCTGCGCCACAGCTCGGGAAAGGTATCGGCAAACATCTCGTTGGTTACGCGTCCATCCTTCATGTACATTTTGCAGTCGTTGGTGCAGTACCTGCCTGCGCTGCCGCCTACATAGTCATCATCATCATACACATAGTCTATAGGCACGTTGTAAAGCATCTGCTTCATTACCTTTTCATCGTAGCGCTTGCGGTAGCTAAGGGCTATAGTATCCATGCTGTTTGCATAGTCGCGCTTTATTTGGTAGTCGGGGTAGGTATAGTCGCCCGTGTGCATCATAAAATATGGGCTGTGCAATGGCATTACATCAAACACTTTCATGTTCTCCGTTTCTTGGCAGCTACCTGTTACAAACACATAGTCGCCCGCCTTACCTACTTCGGGGAAAGTGCGGAAGTTGCCCGTAATAGTATCTGGCTTACCATCCACCTTTATGGTGTAATAGTATCGGGTATCGGGCTTTAAGCCTGTAAGTTGTAGCATTACGGTGTTATCGCGTTGCTGGCTTGTAATGCCCGTAAAAGCAATAGGCGATTGCATAGCCTTATCTGTGCTTAATTGCAAGTCTATTTTTTGCTGCGGCTTGGTGGTGCGTATATACACTTTGGCGCCATCGGCTTGTACAGCACCAAATACAGGGCCATGCGTAACATACTGCGCATGGCTGGCTAGGGTAAGCAGCATACACAGTATGGCGGTAAGTTTATTTTTCATGTTAGAAGTTGTAACGGAACTGGAATGTGAAGTTACGCAGGTTCTCTATCTTACCTGGGCGCAACACATATATACGGTTAGTAACGTTCTTTACTATAAAGCCTATGGTCATAGTTTCTTTAATGTGTATACCCGCACGTAGGTCAAGCACAAAATCGCCTTTAGCATGTTTTTGTCCATATTTTATCAAAGCCTCAGAGTCGTTAAAGAAAGCTGCCGATGCTGCCTTGAATAAGTTGGGCACTTTTTCCGGTTGGCTTACATAGCTAATGGTAGTACCTAGGTAGCATTTCCAGTAGCTCAATTCCAAATCGGCACGTACTAGGTGACGGATACGGAAGTCGAGCATATTCGGTAATACATCATCGCCCGGGCGCTTAAAGTTGTATACAAACATATCTCTAAGGAACTCACCTGTTTTGTACGAACGCTTACCAGTTGAGTCAACATCATCTTGCCCTGGCCATGTGTAGGTATAGCCCGCTAATGTTTGTATACCTACGGGGCCTATGTTGCCTTTGCCCGATAGCGATAGCTCATAGCCCGCAATTTTTGCGTTCGATATGTTTATGGCACGTATACCTATTATTCTACCCGATGGAGAAGTAGGGTAGCCTAACTCAATGCTCTCGTCAAATATTTTGCGGCCATCGCCATAGGCGTTATACTGCAAGCCGAAGTGGTACTCTACGTAGTCTTTGTATTGCTGCCAAAAGAATGAGGCATCGAAGAAGCCCATGAACTTGCCAATCTTAAAGCCTTGCTTAAAGCCTAGCTCCATACCCCAGCCGCTTTCAGGTTTCAAGGTATCGTTTGGTACTATATATACACCTGCGGTAAAAGGCTGGCCTAGGTAGCGCTCGCCAATGGTAGGTACCCTGTAGCCTTGGCCCCACGATGCACGGAAGAAAGTAGCCTTAGCCGCTTGTACGCTTACACCTGCGCGGAACACCGGGCGGCCCGGTATTACAAAAGTATCTACACCTATTACCTCGTAGCGCAAACCACCTTGCAGGGTAAGCACTTTATATACAAACTCAAGCTGTGCATATACTGCAGTGTTAAAGTTCATACGTGTACCCTCGTACAAGTTGCTGGTATTGGCGCCTACACTAAATGGTACACCTGCGGTAAAGGTTAACATGTTTTTCCAACGGTATTGGTACTGTATATCGCCAATAGCTTGGTGCGATACTGCATTGGGGTCCTCGCCGTTACCCTTGCGGAATATCAATAGGTAACGGGTAGAAGCCGTGATACGGTGGCCTTTAGGGTTAGTATAACTTACAAATGGATCTATCGTTAAACGGGTGTATTTATCATCGCTGCCCGCACCGCGGAAAAGTATATTCGAGTCAAGGTCCTTGGCAATAAAGTAGCGGTTGCTGCTTTCGTACATTACATTGGTGTTTACACCAAAGTTCAAGCCTGTAATTTTTGGGTGCAGATAGCGCAGTTTCAATATACCGCGCACGCGCATTTCGTCGGCTAGCTCTAGGTTCGATTCGTTGCGTGTAAAGTTGGCACCTGCTACTATTTGCAACTGCTTAATGCGCTTTTGCCAGTTAAAGTTCATATTGGCAAAGTATGGTAGCGAACTGTTGCCCCACCATTTTTTTACACCCTTAGGTGGCGCACCATACACGCCAAAGTTTATATCTATCGATGTTTTTGCATCATAGTCGCTAGGCCATGCGCTTATTACGTTTATACCACCGTTCAAGGCCGATGAACCATATAAAACCGATGCAGGGCCTTTTACTACCTCTACTTGTTTTACGTTTTCAAGCGGCACAAAGCGTATCTGTGCCTCGCCTAGGTCGGCACTCATAAAGCTAAGGCCATCTACCACTACCGATGTACGCGAACCTACTCCGTACGAGTATGAGCTGGCACCGCGTATGTTTATCTGTCCATCTTGCACTAGCACGCCGGGGGTTTTGTTTACTACCTCGCCAAGGTCGTTACTGTTAGTGTTTTTTATCTGGTTTTGGCTTACTACTTCTATACTTACTGTTTCGTATGCAGCATTCTTTTTGTACTGGCTTACACTTACCACTTGGTTTATTTGTATAGCTGCACTTTGCACCTCGGCTACCAAAGGGGTATTGGCTCCTGCTACTAAAGTTATCGTTTGCTTAAAGGCTTTGTAACCTGTATAGCTTATGCTTACCTCGTATTCGCCAGGGGCTATGGTTATTCTAAATTTACCCGATGCATCGGTTATACCCCCCTTGGCTTTATCAAGCCTTATGGTAGCGCCAGCCAATGGTTCATGCGTTTCAATGTCGGTAACGGTACCAGTAAATTCGGCATTCTGTGCAAATGCGGTAATAGCAATAAATAAAAGGCAAGGCAATAGCAGTAGAAATCTTCTCATGCAGTATTATAGGGTTTGTGTTGTTTTAGGGTGTTGCAAAATAATGTTAAACTCAATACCTGCAAGGGTTTCGCATCATTTTTTCAGCAATTGGTGATACTTCTCATACTACTTGCTACAAATGGTAAAGCTTTTTGTATTGATAATAATTTAACAGCTATTGTTTTGTAATATGAATATAGGGGTAGTGCATACATATACATGCACTACTCATATCTCTACCATACGTTTGCTATGATTTAAAAACAGGGCTTTTTCAATAAAAGTTTCATCTAATTGGAGCGCATAACTAAGGCAAATCCCCTTCCTCAACATGAAGCCAATTTTCGGGAAACGTTAAGTCTTTATACCACACTAGTTTCCATTCGCCCTTAGCGTACTCTAAGGCTGTCATGTTCTCTACCCAGTCGCCACTGTTAAGGTAAGTTACCTTGCCTTCGGGTGTTTCTATTTCCTTTATTACAGGTATATGTATGTGGCCGTTCAGTACGTAGTCATATTTGTTTTCTATGGCTATTTCGGCAGCTGTAAGCTCGTAGTTGCCCATTTTTTTTACGCCCTTCTTTACGCTCTCTTTCACCATTTTCGATAACGATATTTTATCGCGCCCAAACAGTTCTAACATAAAGTTTACCATCTGGTTGGTAATACTAAGTAGCTCGTAGCCTAAGGTGCCCAGCTTGGCCAGCCACTTGCTACCGCGCATAGTTACGTCAAACACATCGCCATGAAAAAACCAGTGTTTTTTACCATCTAGCTCCAGCACAAGTTTATCTTCAAGCTGTAGGCCACCTAGTGTAAGCCCACTATAGCGCCGCAGCAGTTCATCGTGGTTGCCAGTAAGGTAGTACACACGCACGCCTTCGCCCAGCATGCGGAATATGTTTTGAATAACGCGTGTGTGCGATTTAGGAAAGTAGTAACTGCGAAACTGCCATATATCTATCAGGTCGCCGTTTATTACCAGCACCTCAGGGTCTATGCTTTCAAGATAGCGGTTAAGCTGCTTTGCCTTGCAGCCTATAAAGCCCAAGTGCACGTCGGATATTACCGCAACTTCTATTTTCCTTTTATGGTTATTCATTGCTGTTCAAACATCCGAAGTTTATGTTAATATAAGGTTATTCCTTGATAACCCCCAAATTGGTTTGCCCGGCGGCTGAAATAGCATTGATGCGGGCCAGCTCGCCACCCGGAAAACGCACCGTAAAGTTGGTCCATGTACCATCGCCTGCGCGTGGGTCGGGCCTATAGTAATCGGTAGAAGTAATTTGCG
>JAFDYM010000324.1 GCA_018267435.1 Bacteroidota bacterium
AATGTAGGTAACGGATTTAATGCCGATAAACTTGAGCTGCTAGGCTATGTAGATGGTAAATACTACGTGTGCAATGCACGTACCGCCACGCTATATAGCTATGATGGTAAAATGGGCTTGGTTGCAGAAGTGAAAGCAGATGTAAAAGTGCAAGGAGAATTTACCAGAACCCTATTTGTAAACGATAAACTATACTTAGTAGTAATAGAAAAAGAAGGTGATAAGAATAAACTGGTAGCGTATGAAATAAGCCTAGATGGTAAAACGAAAAGGGCAGAGGCACTTACTGCTGCACTAGGTGAAATAACGCTTGAAGCAAAGTTGAAGTTCGATGTACTTAAGGCTGGAGGTGTACTGCGTGCAACACAAAGCCCCGATGGAAGCAAGATAGCTTTTTATTATACAGGTAGCAGTATGAAAAAGGAGAATGTAAAGATAACTGCTATTATGCTTGATAATAAGTTCAACAAGTTATGGAGCAAAAAAGCAACCTTGCCATTTGAATATACAGCAAAGAGCGATTATGGTTCGCTAACTATAGATAACTTGGGTAATGCTTGCGCTACTGTACAAACTGAAACCGAAAACTACGATGGCACATATATGCACTGCTTTAATAGTGCAGGTAGTATGAAGAAAGGTACTTATCCTGTTTCTACATCTAAATACGTAAAAGCATTTGAAGTGCTGCCCGACCATAAGGGTAACTTTTATGTGGCGGCAAACTACCATACCTTTAAAGATGCCAGTAGCGGTATTAAGTTGTTGATGTATAACTGCGACTCAACAAAGGCTATATGGACCAAAGACTACAACCACGCTAAAATGTATACCCGCGACAAAAACAAGGGTACAGATGCATTGGAATTTAGCTTAGGAAACTTCGGTATACTACCTAATGGGAATCTATATGCAACACAAGAACAAGGTAGGGACGGGCATTTGCTAGGTATTCTTTTTACAACCTTTAGCAATACAGGAGAATTGTTGAATGCTACTTTTCAGCCAAAAGCGCAGGCATATGAACTTATGACACCGGCACCTGCCTTGGTTAAAGATGGTATAGTTTACCTTAACTATAACTTTTTTGGCGAAGCATATATTGGCATAGATGTAGACCAAGAACACGGATTTTATGTATTGGCTTACGATGGGAAAAAAGTGGAGAAAACATTTCTGCCCGATACAAAGATTAACGGCATACTCCGCGGTCCTTCGCTGGCTATAGGCGACAGCCATTTGCTTATGTTTTTTGCTGTAGATTTTAAAACAGCTTTTGTTGGCCTGTTCGAGATAAAGTAATGTTTAGATAAAAAATCTTTAAGCGCCTGCTCGAAAGAGCGGGCGCTTTTTTTGTTTATGAAACAGAAAGCCTACAGGAAGGTCGCCCGCGGGAACCAACAGTAGGAGATATGCCCAGCAGCACCGCGCCAAAGCATTTGTATTCTCTTTGTATTTCTCTGCGTTTTCATACTCTGCGCACTCTGCGTGAAACGGCTGTTTTCTTCCCGTTTTTTTCACACTTGGTAGTACCCGCTAATCTTCTAATTTAGCCCTTCCTTAAAATTACAATTCCGACAGAAACCATGGCTACTAACAACAGCACACTTGAACAGAACAAAAACGAAGACGCGCTGAAGCTTGTAATGAGCGACATACGCCGTATAAGCGACCAAATAAAACTAGGCGGCGGTAAAAAGAGCATAGAGAAGCACAAGGCTAAAGGCAAGTTGACTGCCCGCGAGCGCTTGGAGTTGCTGTTCGACAAGAACAAGCCTGTGCTTGAGGTAGGCGAGTTTGCCGGCTACGAAATGTACCCTGAGCAAGGTGGCTGCCCTAGCGGCGGTGTGGTGGTGCAAATAGGCTATGTAAAGGGCCGTATGGTAATAGTAGTAGCTAACGATGCTACCGTTAAGGCTGGTGCGTGGTTCCCTATTACGGGTAAAAAGAACCTGCGCGCGCAGGAGATATCGATAGAAAACCGATTGCCGATAATATACCTGGTAGATAGTGCAGGTGCTTACTTGCCTATGCAGGATGAGATATTTCCTGACAAGGAAAACTTTGGCCGCATATTCTACAACAACAGTATAATGAGCAGTATGGGCATACCGCAAATAGCAGCCATAATGGGTAGCTGTGTAGCGGGTGGTGCTTATCTACCAATATTAAGTGACGAAGCGCTGATAGTAGAAGGCACAGGCTCGGTGTTTTTGGCAGGTAGCTACTTGGTAAAAAGCGCAGTGGGCGAAAACATAGATAACGAAACGCTTGGCGGTGCTACTACGCACAGCGAAATATCGGGCGTAACGGATTATAAAATGAAAGACGATACCGAGTGCATACAGACTATCCGCAACTTGGTAGATAAATTCGGTGCTACTGATAAGGCTGGCTTTAGCCGCGAGGAACCTGCACAACCTAAGGAAGATCCACAAGGCATATATGGCTTGATACCTGAAGACATGGGCAAGCAGTATGATATGCACGACCTGATACGTAGGTTGGTAGATAACTCGGAGTTTGAAGAGTACAAAGAAGGATACGGACAGAGCATAGTAACCTGCTATGCACGTATAGACGGCTGGGCTGTGGGTATAGTGGCCAACCAACGCAAGGTGGTAAAGAGCAAGAAAGGTGAAATGCAGTTTGGTGGTGTAATATACAGCGATAGTGCCGACAAGGCAGCGCGCTTTATAATGAACTGTAACCAGAAGAAAATACCGTTGGTGTTTCTGCAAGATGTAACAGGCTTTATGGTGGGCAGCCGCAGCGAGCACGGTGGTATCATCAAAGACGGTGCTAAGATGGTGAGTGCGGTTAGTAATAGCGTAGTGCCTAAGTTTACTATAGTAGTAGGCAACTCATTCGGTGCGGGTAACTATGCCATGTGCGGCAAGGCTTATGGTCCGCGCTTGATATATGCATGGCCTACTAGCCGTATAGCCGTAATGGGCGGCGACCAAGCAGCCAAGACCATGCTACAGATAGAAGTAGCTGCTGCTAAAGCCAAAGGCATAGAATTGACCCCAGAGCAAGAGAAGGAGAAACTAGATAAAATAGCCAGCCGCTATAAGCATACCATGGACCCTAAGTACGGTGCAGCCCGCCTATGGACGGACGGTATAATTGACCCGCTTGAAACCCGCAAGGTAATAAGCATGGGTATAGAGGCCGCTAACCACGCGCCTATAACCAAACAGTTTAATGTAGGTATAATACAAACCTAGTAACTGAAAGGGGAGAGGTGAAAAGTGAAATATGAAAGAAGGTCAGCTTATGCTGGCCTTTTTTGATTGTATAATGAGGAATGTGTTAAAACCTGTCATTTATCATGTTTACCATATTTTACTTAACACTTTACATAGTGTTACAACACGTGCTTGTTTCTCCTCGTAAATGTGTAACGTGTTGGGATATGTTTTAATTTGTATGCCTGGCTTTTGTGAGTATAAATACTCTGCTTAAAGTATTTTCTTTCTTGGTGTAAATCATGTTTTTAGCTAACACACCTCATTCAATACGTTTTCGATGGTATGTATGTTTGTATCATGGAAATGAAGATACACGACTTGAAAGAACGTATAGAACGTAAGAGGGCAGTACTGTGTATGGCGCGCAACTGCGAGCGTTCGGGTCTGGAAGAAGAAATAGCAGATTTGGAAATTGAACTTCGTCTGCTGGAAATAACAAAAGCAAACAGCTGTAGGTAACACAGCGCTCAACATATTTAAACTCGATGGAACGAGAGGGTCGGCATAAGCCGGCCTTTTTTATTTTTAGCTAGCTACGTTATTAGCAACAGATTCGCAGATTAAGACAAGGAAAATCGTTGCCACAAAGGCACGGAGAAGAACAGAACACGGATGACACGGATAACACTGGTTAATGAGGGGTAAATACAAACAACATTTTTAGGCGCGGTACTATAGCGCCCTTTCCATACTGCTGGTTGCCACGCGCGTGCATACTGTAGGTATTTCCGCCTGTATAAAAGGAGGGTAGCGCCGGCGGTGGTTTTATTTGACGGCACCCCGTCTCTTCAAGTATAAACGCTTGATTTTTATGTCCCATCCTGTAACCTTTTCCGTCGTCCCCCGTTAAAGTGTATAAAGGGCGGGGTGTCCCCTATAACCAAGCATACCCATTGCAACCGAGGGACTGCGGCCATATACATGGCGCAGCGGTAAAAATTGGAGGAACATGATGGCGCAGCCGATGGTGTATGCTATATGCATGCATGCAAGCTGCAAGAAAGCTGAGGCATGGCTGCTGTACCGATATGGTACAACGGCAACACCGCACCGCCGCTCCCTTTAGGGAGAAGTGCCGACAATGTCGGCACGGAGGGTAACGGGGCATAGGCCAAGGCAGGATAGGGATAAGAGCCGCACAAAGAAGTGCAGCATAACATATACCGCCCCCCATAGCCGGCATGGCCATGGGGCAGGCGGTAAACAAACAGCAGTATGCGCGCGCCGACCCTAGGGGAGGTGCCGCATGCCGTACCTATAAACAACAAAGGCAAAAAAGGGCGCAAGGCCCCCAAAACATATTATGGCAATAACAACAAGGAACCTGATACACCTTAGCGGCAAGGCATTCGTGCTGTTGGCAGCGCTGCTGCCCCTGGCGGTATGTGCCCAGCGTGGCTTCGTGAACGAAGGCGCGCAGATATACATACAGAAGGGCGCGGTGATGAACGTGGAAGGCACGTTCGTGAACGGGAACAGCGACACGAGCCTGGGCTTCGTGCACAACG
>JAFDYM010000325.1 GCA_018267435.1 Bacteroidota bacterium
AAGCACCTGTTCGAGGGCAAATAGCCTTAGTAGCGTAGTATAAAGTCTTCCTTCGTCTTCCCTTTTTTAAAGAAACAGATTCCGAATTGGTACACGTCTATAGTTAACGTTACCTGTGGGTGTTGTTTTATTTGCTGCCAGGCGGCATGCATTCCCTCGCTCCAATATATATCATCGAACACAAATATTGAATCTTCATTGGCTTTAGTTAAAAACTGATGGAAGTATTGCAGCGTTGCATCTTCGGTATGGTTGCCATCAAAAAATACCAAGCCTACATGTTCTAGCTTGTTTAACAGTTGTGGTATAGTTTGGTTAAAATTACCTACTTGTACATCTATGTTGCTTAAGCCTAGTTGCTCATGGTTTTTACCTGCTGCTATGGCTATATCGGGGCTGCCTTCTAGGCTTGTTATTGCTGCTTGTGGCGCAGCCATGCCCATGTATGCCGAGCTAATACCTATCGATGTGCCCAATTCTATAATAGAACTAGGAGCGTAGTGGCGCACTAACCTATATAGTAGCTTGCCATATTTATGCCTTACGGCTACTTTGTTTAATAGTGTAGAAATGGCTATGCTTTTATGACTGCCGGTACCAAAATCCTTTACCGCTATGCTGGTGTTATTTTTGCTTAGCTGCTGGCGCAATTGGGCAAGCGGTTTCAATTCTTGCTCCACATCGCCTTCCAGTACATTCAAGTAGAATTGGAATACGAAGGGTGAGTGTATATAGTACTTGGTGCGCCCCTGCCATTGGTAGCGTAGGTAATGTTTAAGCCTAAATAGCAGGTTCATAACGGTTCAGTTGTTCTATGCCGTAAATAAAATAAAAAAAGGCCTGACCTTCTCGGTCAAGCCTTCTATATAATGTATGGTAGGTGTTAGTTCATTTTTGCCTTCTCGGCTGCTACGCGGCTTTGTATATCGTGTAGTTCGCCTTTAGGTATAGCGGCAATAAGCTTTTGGGTGTATTCGCGTTGAGGGTTGTTGTATATATCATCGCTTATGCCCATTTCTTCTATCTTGCCTTTGTTCATTACCACCATGCGGTCGCTCATAAACTTAACTACCGAAAGGTCGTGCGATATGAATATGTAAGTAAACTTAAACTCTTCGCGTAGTTGTATCAATAAGTTTAGTACCTGTGCCTGTACCGATACGTCAAGCGCCGATACCGACTCATCGCAAATAATAAATTTAGGGTTCAATGCCAAGGCGCGCGCTATACATATACGCTGGCGCTGGCCGCCGCTAAACTCGTGCGGGTAGCGGTTGAAGTGCTCTGGCTTCATGTTTACCTTGGTAAGCAATTCTATTACCCTTGCCTTGCGCTCAGCCTCGCTGCCTAGTATGCCGTGTACGGTCATTGGCTCCATTATAGCATTGCCTATGGTTATACGCGGGTTAAGCGATGAGTAAGGGTCTTGGAATATAATCTGCATGTGCTCGCGCATTTGCTTCATATCCTTATTGTCGAGGCTCAATATGTTTTTGCCGTCGAATATTACCTCGCCGCCGTGCGCAGGTGCCAGGCGTAGTATGGTTCTACCCAATGTAGTTTTACCACAGCCCGACTCGCCCACTAGGCCCAACGTTTCGCCTTCGTACACATCAAAGGTTACACCATCTACCGCCTTTACATAGTCGGTAGTATTGCCGAAGAAATCCTTCTTCGATGGGAACCAAGTTTGTATATTCTTAAGCTGCAGAATAGGCTTGCGTGAAAACACTTCCTCGCGGCGTTTTAAGGTTTCCGCCTCGGTTATTACTTGTGCATTAATAGCCTCGGCTACTGTTTTGCTTTTCTCTATTATTTCGCCGTTGGCACCTTCTTCCATAAAATCAACTACCGTAGGTAGCTTGCGTAGGCGCTTGCCTAGTGGTGGGCGGCAAGCAAGTAAGCTTTTGGTATATGGGTGCTGCGGGTTCTCGAATATTTCAAGCACGGTACCTTGCTCTACTATGTTGCCCTTGTACATTACTATTACGCGGTCGGCCACCTCTGCTATTACACCAAGGTCGTGCGTAATAAACATTACCGAAGCTTCGATTTCCTTTTTAAGCTGGGCCATAAGGTCTAGAATGGTTTTCTGTACCGTTACGTCAAGCGCGGTGGTAGGCTCATCGGCTATTAGTATGTTAGGGTTGCAGCTCATAGCCATGGCTATCATTACACGCTGCTTTTGTCCGCCCGATAGTTGGTGCGGGTATGCGTTGAAAATGCGCTCAGGGTTAGGTAGGCGTACTTTATCAAACATGGCCAGGGTTATCTCCTTGGCTTTCTTCTTGTCTACTTTTTGGTGTAGAGTAATGGCTTCTACTACTTGCTCGCCGCAGGTAAACACTGGGTTAAGCGAGGTCATAGGCTCTTGAAATATCATGGCTATTTCGTTGCCACGTATCTTGCGCATTTCGTCTTCGCTTATCTTGGTAAGGTCTATTACCTTGCCATCTTTGGTGTGGTATAGTATTTCGCCACTGGCTATACGGCCCGGTGGGTTAGGTATAAGGCGCATAACCGAAAGCGAGGTTACCGATTTGCCCGAGCCCGATTCGCCCACTATACCTATGGTTTCGCCACGGTTAAGGGTAAAGCTTATGCCATTTACGGCCTTTACATAGCCATCATCGGTTTTAAATTCGGTAACTAAGTTTTTTACTTCCAGTAGCAGCTTGCTCATTCTATTATCCTATGTTTCTTTTAAAACGGTTATTGCTATGGCCGATTTATTTGTACGCTTTACCGATTGTAATATGGCTGGGCATATAAATTGTATCAACTTTAGCAGCGGCTAAAAATATTCTTTAATCGGTACTTTACAAAAAGCATTGCCACTATCAACAAAAGACTACATGGGCGTTGATTACCAACGGGCTAATGCTTACAAATGTTGAATAAAAATATTTGCGGCATCATTGTTTTAACGTACTTTTATTTCATTAACCAAATACTAAACTACATGGAGAATAACCAAGGAGGCGGCAATAAGAAGGTTTACATTGCCATTATTGTGCTACTATTTTTGATAAATGCAGTGGCTATTTACTTGCTTTTGAACGAGAAGAAGGACAAAGAAGATGTAACTGCCAGCAAAGTAGAACTACAGTCTCAATACGATAGCTTAACTACCACTATGGACCAAAAAGTGGCCGAGTTGGAGCAGTTTAAGGGCAAAAATGCCGAGTTGGATAGCATGATAGTAACCCAACAGCAAGAAATAGAAAAACAAAAAGCCCAGATACAAGGCATGTTGGCTAAGGGTAACCTAAGCCAAAAAGAGCTAGCAAAGGCTAAAGCTGCCATAGCACAGTACGAAGCTTCGATAGCTGAACTACAAAAGAAAGTGGAGGAGCTAACAGCTAAAAATGCTGAACTTACCACTCAAAACGAGCAGCTTTCTACCGATCTTAACAACGAAAAGGCAACTACTAACCAGCTAAGCGAGACCAACAAAGGCCTTTCGAAAAAGGTAGAGCTAGGTTCGTTGCTACAGTTGCAAAAACTTACTGTAGAAGGTATCAAGAAGAAGAGCAACGGAAAAGAGGTAACTGTTAATAGGGCTAAAACTACCGAAAGCTTGAAAATAACTTTCGAAACTGGCGAGAACAAAGTGCTTGAGCCAGGTAACCTAAGCCTGTATGTACGTGTATTGAACCCTAAAGGCGAAACTATATCAGTAGCCGACCAAGGTTCTGGCACATTAAAATCTGCCGATGGCGAAACTATACAGTTCAGCAAAAAGGCCGATTTCGATTGGAGCCAAAGCAACAAGAAGATTGTAGTTTACTGGAGCCAAAACATACAGGCTGCTGGTACTTATAAAGTAGAAGTTTACCAAAGCGGCTACGTAGTAGGCAAAGGCCAAGTAGAGTTGAAGTAATTGCAAAATACAATTAGCACATACAAGATCCCTTTCTGCACAAGCAGAGAGGGATTTTTGTTTTTTAGTATAACAAACAGTGCCTAAAGCGCACTATATTCGTTACACCTATGAAACATTGTGCGCTATTGTTGCTTTTGGTTTGTTCGTTTATGGTGCGGGCGCAGTTTCAAACCGATGAAATTGCAGTAGCTGAAGCTAAGCATCATGCTTATATACACAAGGGTTTACGTTCTGTAGCAATTGATAACAGCAATGTAATTTATACCAGGCTAGAGCTAAAGGTAGACCCTGCCATAAAGTACCTAAACGGCGCAGTAACTACGCATTTTATTCCTCGTGGCGATATAAGTTTTTTAGAGTTTGACCTTACCGATTCATTATTGGTAGATAGTATTGTATACCACAACACGCCGCTACCGTATACGCGCCCTGGTAACGATTTGCTACATATCAATTTGCCTGTTTCGATACCCGATGGTGCGCTCGACTCTATTGCCATATACTACCAAGGTATACCAGTAGGCGGCGAGGGTTTTGGGTCGTTTATGCAAGCTACGCATGGGCCCGATAGTATACCCATAATATGGACCTTAAGCGAACCTTATGGCGCTAAAGACTGGTGGCCCTGCAAAAGCAATTTGAATGATAAGATAGATTCGATTGATGTGTGGGTTACCTGCCCACAACAGTACCGCGCTGCTAGCAATGGTTTACTTATAGCCGAATACATCCAAGGGCTTGACAAGGTTTACAAGTGGAAGCATCGCTACCCGGTAGCTACTTATTTGGTGGCATTTGCCGTAACCGACTATGCTGTTTTTTCAGTACATGTGCCACTACACGCCGATACTTTAGAAGTGCTTAACTATGTTTTTCCTGAACAGCTTAGCTATGCGCAAAGCGAAGTGCCGAACATTATTAGGCAAATGCAGGTGTACGATTCTCTTTTTGGGCCTTATCCTTTTATGAAGGAGAAGTATGGGCACGCACAGTTTGGCTGGGGCGGCGGCATGGAACACCAAACCATGAGCTTTATGTACAACTTCGGCTATGAGTTGATGGCGCATGAGCTGGCGCACCAATGGTTTGGCGATAAAGTAACCTGTGCCAGTTGGCAAGATATATGGTTGAACGAGGGCTTTGCAACCTACCTCACTGCCTTGTGCTACCAATACATACAGCCGCAGTACTTCACCGTATTTAAGCAACAGCGCATAGGTAGTGCTGTATCCGAGCCTGGAGGTTCGGTGTTTTGCTACGATACTTCTAACGTTGGTAGAATTTTTAATGGAAGGTTAACCTATAACAAAGCTGGTATGGTACTTAATACCTTGCGCTGGGTTATAGGCGATGATGCCTTTTTTGGAGGTTTGCGCAGCTACTTAAGCGATGTAATGCATGAGTACGCCTTTGCCACTACGCCGCAATTGAAGTCGCATTTGGAAGCTGCAAGCGGCAAAGACCTCACTCATTTTTTCGATGCATGGATATATAAAGAGGGCTACCCTTCGTACCAAATAGCATGGAGCCAAAACTTTGAAGGCAAAGTAAAACTTAGCTTGAACCAAACGCAGTCGCATCCTTCGGTTAGCTACTTCATATTGCCGGTACCAATTAAATTTATCGGCACAGGGATAGATACTACTATTGTATTCAACAATACAGCAAATGGAGATGAATACACCTTTCAGTTGCCTTGGTTGGTAGATAGCCTAGTACTTGATCCTGATGTGTGGTTGATATGCGCTAACAATACTATAATTAAGCAGTCGGCATATAACTTTCATATGCTGCTATACCCTAACCCTGCGCAGCATTACATTGATGTACGTATAGAAAGTGAAACCGAAAAGGAAGTGGATGTAATGGTGTACAACACTGCTGGTGCATTGCTATATAGCCAAAGGCAGCATGTAAATGCTGGCGGTGCTACAGTTACATTAAATACGAATAGCTACGCACCTGGGGTATATACCGTAAAGGTGAAAGCCGATAGCGATAAGAAACCGTTGATAGATAAATTTATAAAAGCAGCAAACTAGTAATACAGCATGGATGAGAAGTTAAAAGCATTTGCCCGCATATTGAAGATAATGGATGAACTGCGCGAGCAATGCCCATGGGATAGAAAGCAAACTTTTGAAACCTTACGCCCATTAAGTATTGAAGAAGTATATGAGCTAAGCGATGCTATACTTAAAGCGGATGCACAAGGCATAAAAGAGGAGATAGGCGATATACTGTTGCACATTGTTTTCTATGCCAAAATAGGAGAGGAGAAGGGTGAGTTTGATATAGCAAGTGTAATAAACACACTATGCGAAAAACTAATAGCGCGCCACCCGCATATATACGGCGATGTAAAGGTGCAGAACGAGGAAGAGGTAAAGCAGAACTGGGAAAAGCTGAAGTTGAAAGAAGGTAAAGGCAAGCGTACCGTGCTAGGAGGCGTACCCAATTCGCTGCCGGCCTTAATAAAAGCTTATAGAATACAGGATAAAGCCGCGCAGGTAAAGTTTGAGTGGGATAACATAGAGGATGTATGGGCCAAAGTGAAGGAAGAAACTGCTGAACTGGAAGAAGCTGTAGCAAGCAAACAGCAAGAGAAAATAGAAGAGGAGTTTGGAGATATGCTATTTGCCATGGTTAACTACGCCCGCTACCTAAAGGTAGATGCCGAGGCTGCACTTGAACGCACCAACCTTAAGTTTATGCGCCGCTTTAACTATATAGAAAGCCAAGTAAACGAGCGTGGCTTGGAGATGGATAAAATGAGCCTAGAGGAGATGGATGCTATATGGAACGAAGCCAAAGCAAAGGGATTATAACCATAGTAGTTTGAAATACTGCGCCAATGCATTATCTTGCCACAAAGGGCATTGATTGGCAAAAGCTTTACAATTAAAGAATTACGCATTGGGTGCACTGCTTTTAATAGCGGTGGCCATTGCTGTATTCAAGCCCGAAGGAAAAGGCTTGGCTTCTATAGCCAATATTATACAGCGCGACTTAAATACAAAGGAGGAGGCATACCTAAGCGCTGTAAGCAACAGGAAGTTTGTAAGCGGTTTTTTTGATGCTCATTGGCAAACGCCCGAGGTAAAGATAGCCCTACAAAGTGGTGTTTATTTTTTCGGATATAAAGGAGATTCATTAGCGGTATGGACTAGCAACGATGTGGCGGTCCCGCCCAACATTACAGCTATTGATACAGGCGCTACTTTTATAAAGTTAAAGAACGGTTGGTACGCACTGTTTAAGCATAGTAGCAAAGACGGAGATACAACTATACTAGGTTTAGCCGAGGTAAAGAAGGAGTTTCCATTCGAGAATCGTTTTTTGAGTAATGCCTTTATCGCTTCTAGCAGTATTCCCGATAACATACAGTTAAGCGAAACGGAGATAAAAGGAAGTGTGGCTATACATAGCTTAGGTGGCGAGCCATTGTTTTATGTATATGCTATAGAAGTCGATAATGCATATGCGGTAGATTGGTTACAGTTGCTAGTTCAAATACTTATAGGCCTGCTGTTGGCTTATTATATAAATACCCTTGCCATAAGCTTGAAACAGCGATATGGTTTTATGTTGGGGTTTGGGGCATTGCTATGCATAATGCTTGTAGTACGTTTATTGAGCCTATACCTCGATTTACCTTTCGAGTGGAATAGATTGGAAGTATTCAATCCTAAGTATTATGCATCATCGCTAGTTGCCAAGTCTCTAGGCGATTTAATGATTAACTGTGCCTTACTGCTATGGATGGCCTTCTTTGCGGTGTATCATCAGCCAAGTATCCAAGTAGCTAGAAAAGCTAAATGGTATGATGCCTTAATAGGAATATTGGTTATTTATATAGGTGTAGCTGCCATAGTCTGGTTGTTCAAAACTTTGGTGCTCGATTCGGTAATATCGTTTCAAGTATATAACATACTTAGCCTTGGCTTATATAGCCTGTATGGTATGCTATGTATAAGCGTAGTGGTAGTAGTGCACTTTTTGCTTAGCAAGGCCATATTGCAATATCTTCTTGCACATGGTGCCGATGTAAAGATAGTAGCCATTAGTGCTATCGCCTTGGCTGGTATGGCCGCCTTGTTAGCTATCGATTCTGCATTTGATGAAGCAATTTTAGTAACTGCCCTATGGGCATTAGTATTTGTAGTACTAGCTTACAAATGGGTAATGCCTAATTGGAAGTGGAGGCTGCGCGACATGATAATAGCAGTTAGCTGCTATAGTATATTATGCACTATACTTATTGAAAACCTATATGAACGCCGCGAGCGCAACCAGCGCGATTTTTTTGCCAGTAAACTAATTACAGAGCGCGACTTTGTAGCTGAGTACTTATTCAGCGATGCTGCCGCACGTATAGCCGCCGACCCATTTGTAAAAAATTATTTCAGCAATCCTTTCATATCAAACAAAGAGTTGTTGTCGCGCATATCTTCATTGTACTTAAGCGGGTATTTCAATAAATACGATATAGGCTTGTATGTGTATGACACTACTGATATGCCTATCAAGAATAGGGATTCATTAAGCCTTACTTATTTTCAAACGCACTTAGAGCAGAAAGAGAACAGCTTAGCCTACATTACTGATTCGGTGGAGAATTATCTGTACTTGGGTACTATACCTTATTACATTGATAGCAATAGGTTGGGCACTTTGGCTATTAAGCTAGCACCTAAAATATACTATGGGCAGAACGTTTACCCCGAGTTGCTGTTGGGCGAGCACGTAAATGTAGCCGAGAATAATTACAAGTTTCAGTATGCCGTTTACTACAACGATAAGTTGATTGGGCAATACGGAGATTATCCATTTACATACTATTGGGATAAGAATTATGCGTTTAAGGATGGTGAGGATATTGAATATATAGAACTGCCAGATTGGGAACACTTGATACAGCGTTTTCCTAACGGTAAAAAGGTAATAGTAACCATAGCGCGCGAGCCCTTGTTCGAGCCTATTGCTACCTTCTCATATCTGTTTACTTTTTTAATGTTGGCTGTAATAGCGGCCTTGCTATTGGCAGGTGTGTTTATCGATGCAAATATACTGTCGCCACTGTTGAGTAGTGTGGCGCTTTCATTCCGTACGCGCATTAACTACAGCATGCTGCTAATGATAGTAGTATCATTTATCATCATAGGCTTTGTAACCATTGGCTTCTTCCGCAAACAGTACAATGACTTTAATACCGACCGCATGTTGCGCAAGGCCAAGGTGATACATGCCACGCTTGAGTACTTTATGCAGCAGCGCGCTGCCGATGGCTATAACAGTATAAACGATAACTCGCTTGAGTTTGAAGTAGCACGCCTAGCCGATATAAACGGTATAGACGTAAATGTGTTCGATGGCAAAGGTGACCTGATGGTATCATCGCAAAGCGCGATATACGATAAGGGCTTGGTAAGCCGCAAAATGAACCCTGATGCCTACTTTGAAATGGCCAGTACCAAAAGCTCGCAGCTTACTATTGATGAACGTATCGGTGGTTTGAAATACATAGCTACCTATGCACCTATACGCAACACCGCTGGCGATGCCGTAGCGTATTTAGGAGTGCCTTACTTTGCCCAATCCGAGAATATAAGCGAGGAGGTGTCGGGCTTTCTGGTAGCACTTATGAACGTGTATGTGTTCCTGTTGATATGCGCGGCTATGTTGGCATACTTTATCTCTAACTCCATTACCCGTCCGCTAACTATTATAAGCGAGAAGCTGCGCATACTTAACCTGAACAAGAAGAACGAACCTATACAGTGGGACAGCAAAGATGAGATAGGCGTACTGATAGGCGAGTACAACAAGATGATAACCGAGCTTGAGCGCAGCGCCAAGATATTGGCGAAGAGCGAGCGCGAGGGCGCGTGGCGCGAAATGGCCAAGCAGATAGCGCACGAAATAAAGAATCCGCTTACGCCTATGAAGCTAAGCATACAATACTTGCAGCGTAGTATAGATAGTGGCGACCCTAACGTACCCCAACTAGCGAAGAAAGTTACACGCACCTTGGAGGAGCAGATTGAAAACCTTTCGGCCATAGCCACAGCATTTTCATCGTTTGCTAAAATGCCTAGGCCGGAAAATGAGGTGGTAGATTTGAACGACTTGCTACGCTCTATTACTGAACTGTTCAACCGCGAGCAGCAGAATGTGAAAGTGCTATTCGATACAGATATTGAAGGACCAGAGGTGTTTGCAGATAGGAACCAGTTGATTAGCGTATTCAACAACTTGGTGAAGAACGCCATACAAAGTATACCTGATGATAAGGAAGGTCATGTAGCAGTACACATAGTACCCGATGGTGAGCTGATAGTAGTAGTGGTAGAAGACAATGGTAGTGGTATACCTGAAGAGCTGTACGACAAAGTGTTTGTGCCCAACTTTACTACCAAGTCATCTGGCACTGGTTTGGGCTTAGCTATTTCTAAGCAAATAATAGATACTGCCGGTGGCAGAATATGGTTTGAGAGTAAACCTGGCGAGGGTACTACCTTTTATGTGCGCATGCCACGCTATGAGCATTAGCAAAATGCACAAGGCCCACCCGAAGGCAGGCCTTGTGTCAGTTCCATCATAAAAAGTTTAGGTGCTTAGTTTACCCTCTACGCCTGCATCAAACTGTTGGCCGGTAACCGCCGCGGTAGCTATAGCCAATAGGGTTACAGCTTTTCCATACTTGGTATCCCAATAGTGCGATATATCTGTTGTAACTTTTATAGCGCTCAAGTTGGGGTCGTCCTTACCCTCAGGAAACCACGCCTTCGCCATCGGGTTCCACAGTTCATCAATAGTGGCGCGGTCAGTCGATATTTGCGCCGTACCGTTCACTATCAAAAACTCCGATGCACCTGGGTTGTTGTACAGCAACTGCACACGGTTGTCTATGGCTATCTCTGCATTATGCTCGCTATCGGCCGCGCTAAGGAACCATATATTGCCCTCATCATCTACCTTTTGCGTACCCATAGGTCTGCTCTTAAACGGCATATCCATTACCTTGGTGCAGAACATACAAATGTGGCTGGCACCATCTACTAAGTTTTTCATTTTCGCAATGGCTTCATCGCGCGTTAGGTTTTTTATATCGCCCATGTCGTATTTGTTTTTTGCAGCGATGTAAAAAGGATGTGCCAGACTTTGGTTGAAGGTTGGAAGGTTAAAGGTTAGCCCTATATAATGGACTCAAGCACATTTTTTATTGGACCAATATATAGCGAAGGATATTTTTTGTAAAGATTTTTCCAAGCGTGCAGGGTAGTAAGACTATTCAGCAATGGCAATATTTCTCCTTCCCAATCTTGTTCAAACTCAGAAATGAATAAAGCCAAATCTGTATCTAATGTTATTTTATAACCTAATGGGGATCTGCTCCTGAATTGATGCTTATTTCTTTGCGCATTTAAAAAGGCAGGTTCCCTTAAAGGTGGTTGTAGTACGTCCCTCAGAAATGAAGGTTTGTCTATTATTGCTGTACTTATACCTATATTGAAACAGAAGTCTACGCTATCCGCGTCGTTCCAAGCTGAATTTTGCAATTGGATTAGAACAGTAAAATTGTCGTACTTTTTAAACCATAATTGACCTATGGTCTTATAGTCATGTTCCTTAAGTAGAGGCTTTAGGCAATCCTTGATAAATATTTTTTGCAAATCCTTCGCAGTCATTACTTCCCTCTAACAATTTTATAAATCCTTATTCCACCCAATAGAACAAGAATAAAACAAGCAAGGCCTACTAATGCCCATACTAAACTCATTTCTTGCTTTACCACCACTAGCATTACTATGGCGAGAAGAAAGATGGTAGCCACCTCGTTCCATATACGTAGCTGCTGCGAGGTATAGGTAAACTTGCCTGCCATTTGCTGCCGGTAAATGTGGTGCAGGCTAAAGTGGTAAAGGTACAACCCTAGCACAAAACCTATCTTAATCATCAGCCAGGTAGGTAGGCTTTGGTACAGGTATAGCATCCAGCTACCGAAGATGAGGGTAGCAATGGCCGATGGCCAGGTGATGCCCAACCATAGACGGCGTATCATTATGTTGAACTGTGCTTGCAGCACATCGCGCTCGGCGGCGGGCTTGTCGTTGGCCTCGGCATTGTATATATACAGGCGCACAATGTAAAACAACCCGCTAAACCAGGTTACTATAAATATGATATGCAATGCCTTAACGTAAAAATACATAGCGCTTATAGCCCCAAATAACGGCAATTTCGGGCATTCTTTCTTAAATACAGTTTCACGCAGAGGGCGCAAAGTTGAAGACGCAGAGAACAGCAGAGGCTTAAATGCAAGAATGCTAGAGAGATGCGCTGATGTCTCACTCTGGCAGCCTGTCCCGCAGTATTGCGGGAGGAGTGGTCCCAATTATCGGGACCGATGGTGGGTTGTGTTTGCATTAATTGTTTTATTTTATTCGCGCCTTCGTGGCTAATAATGAGCCCTTTAGAAGTTAAAAGTATGGATATCCACACCTCCGCAATAATACATTGGTAGATTCATGAAATCGGGCTATTTTAGCGCGTGAATCAGACTGACCGCAAAGAGCATATTGAGGAAATAAAGAACATCTTCTCTGCCTACTTGGAGAAGAAGGGACTGCGCAAAACCAACGAGCGCTACACTATCATCGAAGAAATTTACAGCCGCGACGACCACTTTGAAGCGGAAACCCTATACAGCGAAATAAAACGCAAGAAGTACAATATCAGTCGTGCTACGGTGTACAACACATTGGAGCTACTTACATCGTGCGACTTGGTAAAGAAGCACCAGTTTGGCAAAAACCTGGCGCAGTACGAAAAAAGCTACGGTTATAAACAACATGACCATATCATTTGTGTAGATTGTAAAAAAGTAGTTGAATTTTGCGACCCGAGGATACAGCAGATAAAGAGCATGATGGGCGAGCTTTTGAATTTTAAAATAACCCACCACAGCTTGAATATGTATGGCGTATGTGGCCCTTGCCAAAAGAAACGTGAAATGGAAGCTGCTAAAAAAGATGAACTAGTAGAACAACAAACCCCATAATAAACCCAACCTATAGTATGAAGAACGAAGTTAAGGAAGGCGTATTAGTTATTACCTTGGAAGGCAACTTGCTAGGCGAACACACCAATGCACCTGTAATGGAACTGATTAAGCAGAACCTTGAAGCAGGTAACAAAAAAGTCGTGTTTAACCTAGAAGGTTTGAAGTTTATAAACAGTACTGGCTTGGGTATGCTTATGACCGGACTTACCAAAACCCGCAATGCAGGTGGCGAACTGGTACTTTGCAGCCTGCCTGACCAAATGAAGAAGCTATTGCAAATGACCAAGCTTGAAAGCATCTTCAATGTACAAGCTGATGAGGCAACAGCTATTACCTTTTTAAACAGTAAGAACTAAATTTCAACCACAAAATAATGCACGTAGATATATTGATTGGTTTGCAGTGGGGCGACGAAGGCAAAGGCAAAATAGTTGACTACCTGGCAAACAAGTATGATGTTATTGCACGCTTTCAAGGCGGACCGAATGCAGGACACACTTTAGTAATAGACGGCGTAAAAACCGTATTGCACACCGTACCTAGCGGTATAATGCACGATAGGCCTACCAACGTAATAGGCAACGGCGTAGTAATAGACCCAGTAACGCTTCGCAAGGAAGTGGAACTGTTACTAAGCAAAAACATAGACGTAAATAAGCGCTTATTTATATCGAAGAAGGCGCACCTGATAATGCCAACGCACAAGGTGTTGGATGCCGCTTCGGAAGCTGCTAAGGGCAAGGCTAAGATCGGCTCAACCCTACGCGGTATATCGCCAACCTATATGGATAAGACAGGTCGCAACGGTTTGCGCGTGGGCGATATATTAAGCTCCGAATTCAAGAACATATACGAGCGCGTAAGGGAGAAACATTTAGGCTTGCTTAAGATGTATGATTTTGAATTTAGCTTGGAAGAAGCGGAAAAACCTTGGTTCGAAGCTATCGAGTTTTTGAAGGGCTTGAACCTAATAGACTCTGAATACTTCTTGAACAATGCATTGAGCAAAGGCCAAAGCATCTTGGCTGAAGGCGCACAAGGTACTATGTTGGATATCGACTTTGGTACATACCCTTATGTTACATCAAGCAACACTATTACTAGCGGTGCTTGCAACGGCTTGGGTATTCCGCCTACCAAAGTAAAAGAAGTAATAGGTATAGCCAAGGCATACTGCACCCGTGTGGGTAGCGGCCCTTTCCCTACCGAGTTGGATAACGAAGTAGGCGAACGCATACGCCAAATAGGTGGCGAGTTTGGTGCTACTACCGGCCGTGCCCGTCGCACTGGTTGGATAGACCTGCCTGCCTTGAAATACGGCGTAATGATAAACGGCGTAACCCAAATAGCTATGACCAAAGCCGATGTACTAAACGACTTTGAAAGCATAGAGGCATGTACTGCTTATGAGTACGATGGCCAACGCAGCGAGCAAATACCTTACGACCTTTGCAACACTGCTATAACGCCTGTATACCAACAAATAAAAGGCTGGAATACCGACCTACGCAAGTACAGCACCTACGGTGAATTGCCTAAGGAGTTTACCGATTACTTAAGTTTTGTAGAAGATAGCTTAGGCGTGCCAGTAAGTATGATATCTACCGGCCCTGAAAGGGAAAGGTTGGTGTTTAAAGACGTATTGGCTTCGGTGTAGTTAAAAACAAAGACAAGATGGTGATTGGCTGTTACAAGCCAGTTAACGACCAGCCTGTCCCCCTCCTGTTTATAGGAGGGGGTGGCAAGAGCGAAGCGATTGTCGGGGGTGGTTAGCAACAACACCAACAGATAGGGAATGGCAGAAAGCACCACAGTTACCTTACAGGATATAAACGCTTTTAAGCATAAAGCATTACAATGGGCAAACTACTTCAAGGTAGTTTGCCTTTTTGATAATAACCAATACCCGCATGCCAACTACCAAAGCGTAGATTGGACGCTGGCTGTAGATGCTACCGAAGAACTGACATGCGGCGATGATGCTTTCGATAAGTTGAAGGCTTTTCAAGCTGCAAGTGATAGGCCCATATACGGCTACATGGGCTACGACCTAAAGAACCAGCTAGAGAAACTAGAAAGCAAGCACGAAGATCATGTAGGCTTTGCCGATATGTATTTCTTTAAGCCAAGGTTTATATTGGAAATACAAGGCGATAGGCTAACGCTTAACCGCAACTACCCAGAAACATTTGAACTGGTAGAAATGATTACCAAGATGCCAGCCAAGCCACACAGCGCAGCAGATGTATTAACGCTGAGAAGCCGCACAAGCAAGGTAGATTATATTGCTAATGTAGAAGCTATACGCCAGCAGATAGAGGCAGGCGACTTTTATGAGCTTAACTACTGCAACGAGTTTTATGCTGAGGGGGTAAAGCTTAATCCGCTGCAAACATTTATACACCTAAACGAGAGTGCTAAGGCGCCATTCAGTTCATATTTTAAGCATGGCGATAAGTACCTGCTATGCGCAAGCCCCGAGCGCTTTATGAAGAAGGAAGGCGCCAAGCTTATATCTCAACCTATAAAAGGAACCATACGCAAAGGCGCAACCGCCGAAGAAACTGCACAGCTAAAGCAGCAACTTCAGAACGACATAAAAGAACGCGCCGAGAACGTAATGATAGTAGACCTAGTGCGCAACGACCTTGCCCGCAGCTGCAAGCCTGGCACTGTTAAGGTAGAAGAGCTTTTCGGGGTGTATGAGTTTAATACCGTGCAGCAAATGATAAGCACCGTAGTGGGCGAAATACGCGAGGAGGTACAATTTACAGATGCTATTAAGCATGCCTTCCCTATGGGTAGTATGACGGGCGCACCGAAGGTGATGGTAATGCAAACCATTGAGCAGTACGAGAACTTTAAGCGTGGCCTGTATAGCGGTGCTGTTGGCTATATAGAACCCAACACCGACTTCGACTTTAATGTGGTTATACGCAGCATATTCTACAATGCTGATAACGAGTATTTATCTATTCGAGTAGGCGGTGCTATAACTTATGATTCCATACCTGAAAAGGAATACGAGGAAATGTTGTTGAAAGCGGCTTCGCTTTTGAAAGTGTTAAACGCATCTATTGCTTGATACCCCTTCTTTTTGTTAAATCAGTATGATTTAAATGTTGGTGTAATGTTATGTGCTACAAAGTTTTCCGCATGCTGTCAACACACGCAACCAGTTTAACAAGATTGCCATCTCTTATTTAGCGTCTTTTTCGCTAGTTGTATTATCTTGACTTAAATACTAAATGCTAATCCTGATACGCATGAAACAATTTTTACTGTTGTTGTTATTTGTTCTACTTGGTTTTGGTATGCACGCACAGTGTGTTACCAATGTCGATTTCAATACTTGGCAAGCCTCGGGCAATCCTAGCTATGGCAACTGGGTAGTGCAGGGTGGCGGTAGCCAGGTAAGGCAAACAGTTAATGCCACAGGACCTGGCTTTTTCATTTCGCCTTTCCCTTTAATGAACGTAAAGATTACGGGCAACTTTCGTACCACAGATGATGATGACGATTGGATGGGCTTTGCATTTAGTATGCTTAACCCACTAACACAAACAACAGATTCATTCGACTGTTGGTTCTTCGATTGGAAACAAGTAACACAGGGGGCGGGTCAAAGGGGTATGTCTCTTTGCCGTGCCGATGGTGTTATTCCCCCATCAGCGTATCAGGGTACTTTTTGGGATCACATCAATTCGCCAGCTTTTACAGTAGTACAGAATAACTGGGGTAGTGCTGGTTGGCAGCGCAACTACAACCATGCTTTCGAGTTACAGTTAACTTATACTACTGCCCGTATTTTTATCGATGGTGTATTGAAGTTTGAAGAGCAAAACTGTTTTAAGCCAGGTAGGTTCGGTTTCTATTGCATATCGCAGCAAGATGTTTACTACAGCAATTTTCAATACGATTTGTTTATAGACTTTGCATTTATCAATGATAAAGTTTGTTTGGGTGATAGTGCTAAAATTCAGTTTGTAAACCCTTGTATAACCGATGCCAGTGCACTTAGCTCGTATCAATCAGCACGATGGGATTTTGGCGATGGAACGCCACCTGTAGTAATAAATAATCCTACTATAGCCACCGTTAACCAAACACACTTGTATGCACAGCCGGGTATATACAACGTATCGTTAACTATTACCGATTTTAATGGTTGTACTGCTACTAAAACCAATCCTTTTGAAGTTCGTCAACCTATTTCTATAACACCATCGGGTACGCCTCCACCTTGTAATGGTGGTACTAACGGTAGTGTTACTGTGGCTGCTACGGGTGGCTATGGTAATTACCAATACAACTGGAACGGCGGGGCTTATAGTCAAGCTACTTACCCTGGTGTAGGTGCAGGTACGTATAACATAGTGGTAAACGATGGAGTATGTGCAGCAGCTAGTGCCAACTATACATTAACGCAGCCTACGGCCTTATCGGCTACTACCTCGCATGTGGACGCTAACTGTAATACAAATAACGGTAGTGTAAGTATGACAATATCGGGCGGTACGCCACCTTACCAAAGCCTTACTTGGGCTGGTGTGGCTGCGCCTGGCGGTACTCGCACAGGTTTGGGTGCTGGTACCTATGTGGCTAACTTTGTAGATGCCAATGCATGTTCGGCGCTTTTGCAATATTCCGAAACAGTAAACATGCTGCCATGTGGTATAAGTTCGTCTGTTTCTAAAACCAACGTAAGTTGTTTTAATGGTACCAACGGTACTGCAACACTGAATGTAACTGGCAACACCGGTACCCCGAACGTAGTGTGGAACCCTGGGAACCATACTGGCTTAACGGTTACAGGCCTTGCCGCGGGCACATATACATATAACTATTCCGATGCTAATGCGGCGCATGCCTTTTCGGGTACTGTTACTATTACGCAGCCTGGTGCGGCCATGGTGGCATCGCTTTCTACCATAGGTATATCGTGCGCAGGTGCTAACGATGGGCAGGCGCTTGCCTCTGTTACTTCGGGCGGTAATCCTCCTTATAGTTATGCATGGAGCGGTGGGCACCCCAATAACCCGTCCGCCACAAACTTGGGGCCTGGGCCTATAAACGTAACTATTACCGATGCCAATACTTGTACTGCTACAGCTAGTGGTACTATATCCAATAGCCCTACCTTAGTAGCAACTATGGTTACGGTTATAGATAGCTGTTTCCATAGTGGTAAGGGTAGTGCCACCGTACAGGTAAACGGTGGTGTACCGCCTTACACTTATGCATGGAACAATTTAGCTAGCGATACTATCAATGCAGGTATTTTTGCAGGTAGCTACACGGTTACCGTTACCGATGGTAATGGCTGTACCCTTACCTCTACGGCTACGGTAGGTGGGCCAAATGCCAGTGTAGTAGCTCCTAATACAAAACAAGATATAGCCTGCGCCGGAACAGCTAGCGGAAGCATAACTGTAACAGCTAGCGGAGGTACCGGGCCCTATACTTACGCATGGAACCCTAATACAGTAAGCGGAGCTAACCCTACTGGTTTAGCGGCGGGTATATACCAATACACTGTTACCGATAACTATGGCTGTTCAATAACAGGCGATGATACTTTGCTTGAGCCTTTAGCACCTCTTAGTGTTACTTCTACCCATACCAATGTAACCTGCAGCGGTGCTGCAAACGGTAGTATAACTGTAACCATAAGTGGTGGTACTGCTCCTTATACTTATATGAGCAATACCATACCTATGGCGGGTAGCTTTACGCAGAGCAACGTACCTGCCGGTATATATACAGGTACAGGAACCGATGCCAATGGCTGTACTGCTACTATAAGCGATACTATAACCGAGCCAGCTGCACAAAGTTTATCGCTTACAAAAACCGATGTAACTTGTAATGGCGGTAACAACGGTAGCGCTACCGCAAACTTTGTAAATGCTACTGGGGCTGTTACCTATACTTGGAACCCCGGCGGTGTGCAGAATGGAAACTATATGGGGTTAATAGCAGGCCCGTATGCTGTAACCGCTACCGATGCCAATAGCTGTACGGTAACGGGTACTATAACTGTAAACGAACCGCCAGCTATACAAGTACAAGAAACTCATACTAATGTTAGCTGCTTCGGCTTTACCGATGGTAGTATAAACCTAACTGTAACAAGTGCTACTGGGCCATATACTTATACTTGGAGCCCTAACGTAAGTACTACCAATACTGCCAGTAATATTGGTTCGGGGCCATATAGTATTACTGTTACCGATGCCAGCGCATGCTCAGTTACTACCTCGGTAGTGGTTACGCAGCCGTTTGCCGCAGTAAGCGATAGCTTGGTAGTGCAAGATGTTAGCTGCTTTGGCTTAACCGATGGTAGGATTACTGTATACACCACAGGTGGTACTGGTGCATATACTTATACTTGGAACCCTAACGTAAGCAGTAGTAGCAATGCTAGCAACCTTGCGGCAGGTACATACAACTTAACCGTAGCCGATGTAAACAACTGTAGTGTAACCGAAACCGTTACTATTACTGAGCCTTCGGCGCCATTGGCACTAACGCAAAGCCAAACCGACTTAACCTGCTATAATGATAGCACTGGTAGTGCTACAGTAAACGTAACTGGGGGTACTGCACCATATACTTATAACTGGAATCCTAATGTAAGTACGGCTAACGTGGCAAGTGCATTGGCGGCGGGTACCTATAATGTTGTAGTGCTAGATGACCACAACTGTACTATAACTGCAAGCTTTACCTTAACCCAACCCACACAGCTAACTGCTACGCATACTGTAACTGATGCCCGTTGTTTTGGCGATGCCAATGGTAGGGCAATAGTTACAGCTACAGGTGGCGCGGGTGCACCTTATAATTATTCATGGTCGCCTGCTGTAAGTAATAACGATACTGCACAGAATTTGGCGGCGGGTACTTATGGTTATACCGTAACTGATAATACAGGCTGCACCGTAAGCAACAGCGTTACTGTTACTCAACCTGCCGACCTTGTGCTAAGTGCTACCTTTGCCAATTTGGTGTGCAACAATGCCAACGATGGTACTATTACGGCAACTGCTACAGGTGGCACGCCTAGCTATAGCTATTCAATAACCAACGATGGTGTAAACTTCCAAAATTCAACTACGGGCTT
>JAFDYM010000326.1 GCA_018267435.1 Bacteroidota bacterium
GCAGCGAATACCACCATTAGCGCGAACAACGATACTGCATGGGGATTGTGTATGGTGAAACCCTGCCCAAGGGGGTGGCTATAGGGTATGCCCCTGTTTGCCTTGTGGCCTATACGCCCTTGGGGTTGTGAACAGTGTTCTGCCTTACGCAGTGTTGCAGCGAATACAACCATTAGCGCAAACAACGATACTGATAGGGATTGTGTATGGTGGAATCTGCTTTATGCAGTGTTGACGGCACATACAACCATTGGTGCCATCAACTATACGGCATAGAGATGTGTATGGTGATTTTTCTCTGCTGCCAAAGCCTCGCTAAAGGTGGAAGGCAGTGGATGCGTATTTTCGAGGAACTGTTTGGCTCCCGTTTTACTTTTTATTGTCCTCCTTGGTCGGCGTCCCCGCCTACCAATATGCGTATGCCGCTTGCTTTATAGCAAGGGGCTATTGGTGCTATTGCCTTAGGGCAAGGGATGGCAGCGGCAGCCCGCGCCTACGGCGCGGCTATAGCGTACAGCCCGCCGCACGTAGTGCGGTGCCACATAGTGCTTATGTAGTATTAAAACAAAAAGGGCTTGAGGAGAAATCCTCAAGCCCTTTTTTGATATGCTATAGTGAATTACTACTTCACTTTGTTTTTCCTGCTCATTAGGTCAACCATTATAGGCGATGCTACGAAGATTGAAGAGTAAGTACCTACTAGTAGACCTATCAATAATGCAAACGAGAAGCCGCGGATAGATGCGCCACCGAAGATGAATAGTATCAACGATACTATGAATACGGTGAACACGGTCATAATAGTACGGCTCAAAGTTTGGTTGATAGAATCGTTTACGTTTTGTACCAATGGGCGTGTAGGGTGTAGAGCTATGGTTTCGCGTATACGGTCGAATACAACCACTGTATCGTTAACCGAGTAGCCTATTAGGGTAAGTACCGCTGCTACTATGTTCTGGTCAATTTCTAACGGGAACGGTATAACCTTACGGAACAACGAGAATACACCTAGAACGATGATAGGGTCATGTATCAAGCCTATAACCGCACCTGTAGCGTACTCCCACTTGCGGAAACGTACGAAGATGTACAAGAACACACCTAGTAAACCAAAGAATACGGCGTAGAATGCGCTGCTGCGGATATCGTCGGCTACTGTAGCGCCTATTTTAACCGAGCTCTTCACGTTCTTGGTACGGAAGTTATCGTAACCAGGATCTTGTGCAAACTGGCCTTTCAAACCTTCGTATAGTTTAGCTTCTACTAGGCTATCAGCAGCTGCATCTTCTATTTTATAGGCAGTTGTTATTGATAGCTGATTGCTGCTGCCGTAGGTTTTTACTATAGGCGCACCTTCAAGTGGCTTATCTAGCGCCTCTATTACGGCATCGGTAGTTACATCTTTATCGAACTGTACTACGTAGCTACGGCCACCCTTAAAGTCAACACCAAGGTCGAAACCGTAGAATAGCATTGAAGAGATGAATACCGCAAATACAACTATAGATACAGCGTAAGATACTTTCTTTTTACCTATAAAGTCGATGTTAGTGCCTTTGAACAAGCCCATAGTGAATGAGTTGCCAAAGCTGATGTTGATGTTGCGTTTGAAAGCAGAATCGAACAATGCCTGAGAAACAAGTACGGCAGTAAACATTGATGTAAGTAGACCCATGAATAGTACGAAACCGAAACCGTAGATAGGGCCAAGACCAAACACCATCAACACTATACTTACTACCATGGTAGTTAAGTTACCGTCAATAATAGCGTTGTATGAGTGCTTGTAACCTTCCTCAACAGCTAGCTTAATGCCTTTGCCACGAGCTAGCTCTTCGCGTATACGCTCGTTGATGATTACGTTGGCATCTACCGCCATAGCTAAGGTAAGTAGTATACCTGCCATAGCTGGTAGCGTAAATGCAGCACCGAACGATACCATTAGCGATACTAAGATGAACAAGTTAAGTAGCATGGCTATATTGGCTATAGCACCCGAAGTGCTGTAGTACAACACCATGAATACAAATACCATGGCAAAACCTATAGCCAATGACAATAGACCTGCCTTGATAGATTCTTTACCCAATGAAGGGCCTACTAGTTGTTCTTCTATGATACGTGTACCTGCATCTAGTTTACCGCTCTTAAGTATGTTAGCCAAGTCAATAGCTTCGGTAAGGTCGCCGCTACCTGTAATGCTTGACTTACCACCTGCAATTTTAGACTGTACGCGTGGTGCGCTGAACACTTTGTTATCAAGCACTATAGCTATACAACGCTTAATAGGCTGGCCGTTTACATTACCGTTTACAGCAGCGTCGGTCATGCGCTCCCATTTATTGGCACCTAGTGCGTTCATGGTAAGCGATACCTCTGGCCTGTTCGATTGGTCGAAAGATTGAGTAGCATCTGTTATTACATCGCCGCTAAGTGGTGCTACTTGTGTGCTCTTTTTTATAGCATACAAACCTATAAGCGGAGTGTTTTTATCAAGGCTATATGCGCTCCATAGCAAGCTAAGGTCGCGTGGCAATAGGGCCTTTATTTCAGGCTTAGCCAATAGGTCGTTTATTTTTGCAGTATCGCGGCCTAGTGCATAACCAACCATTGGGCCATCTAGGTACGCACCTTTATCCCTATCTATAGCTGGGTTCAAAAGCTTGTAGAAAGGGTATGGGTTAGATGTAGTATCTACCGCATCTTTGTTAGCTGCAGCAGCATTGCCAAACAGTGAAGTATCATTTGCAGTAGTATCGCTAGCAAGTGCAGTAGTATCTACTAGGCTGCTAGTAGTGCTAGCGCTTGCTTTTTCCTTAGCTTCCATATCGCGAACAAGTGTGTTTACTTGCTCCAATACCGGGCCTATTTCTTTGTTTTCGTAAGTTTCCCAGAATTCCAACTTTGCAGTTTGCTGCAATAGCTTGCGTACGCGCTCAGGGTCTTCTACACCTGGTAGTTCAAGCATTATACGGCCAGTGTTTTCCTGTAGCGATACGTTAGGAGATGCAACACCAAATTGGTCGATACGGGTTTTGATAACCGTAAACGTGTTTTTGATAGCAGCATCGTAGTCTTTCCTCAATACCGATATTACCTCATCGTTGGTGCTGTTTACAGTTATTTTGCCTTCGTAAGCCGGTAGTGGGGCAAATACTGCAGCTAGCTTGGCATCTTTGTTAAGTGCTTCAAACTCTTTCTTGAATAGGGTCAAGAAATCGCCTTGGGTATTAGCTTGTGCTTTTACGGCATTCTCTATAGCCTTATTAAAGTTTTGGCTTTTGCTATCGCCCGAAAGGCTACGCAATACGTCATCTTCTTTAATTTCAAGCGTAATGCTCATACCGCCTTTCAAGTCCAAACCTAGGCTAAGCGCATGCTCGCGGCTAAACTTGTAAGTGCTTATTTCATTCAATACCGGGGCATCTATCAACGGTAGGTTAAGTACCGAATCCAAATAAGCACGGCGATAAAGGCTTCTTACACCATTTAATGAGTCTTGGAATACTAGCTGTTCAGTAGCGTTTAAGCTAGTAGGTGCTGGGGTGTTAGGCACATACTTGCTTGCGTATTCATCTGCACGGCCTTCGAATGTACGCGCCATGAAGGTGAATGATAACTGAAGGCAGCATACCAGTATCAACAGGATGGTGAAAAACCTTACAATTCCTTTAAAATTCTGCATTTTATAAAAGATTTATTCTTAAAACGGGAACGCAAATATAGAAGAATGGGGATAAAAAGAAAGGGGCAACAAAAATATGTGTAATAAGGTTATGGCTTACTACACATATTATGTTGATATCATGAATTTATTTACTGCTTAATCAGCTTTGCCGAGGCTTGGCTGCCGCGGCTTTCTACCTTAATAATATAGCTGCCGGCAGCTAAGCTGCGCCCTACCGATAGCACCGTAGTGCCTGGCTCGGCTAGGTAGCCCTCTTGCCTTATGCCTAGGTTATCGTACACGCCCAGCCTAATAGTGCCTGTTAAATTGTTTTCAACCACAACGCTGGCACTGGCGGTAAAAGGGTTAGGGCGTACGGTTATATCTACAGGTTCTTCGGCAAATATGGGGTCTATATTGGTAATTGTTGCTGAATCTACTATACTGAACTTATCGAAACCAGACTCTACCAAGTGGCCTGGGTTGGTATCTACGGCACGAATGTACAGGCGCATATTGGCAGTAGGGCTAAGGTAGCTCCTCAGCTTTAGGTTTACGGTGTTCCATTGGCTCATGGCATCGGTAGTGGAGGTTATATTCTCTAGTGTAGCCGTATCGGTACCGTTGGTTATGGTTATGGTCAATTGGTCGTTAGCAGTGCTGCTGCCACCGCTATTAAAGAACCACCTGCTGTAGTTTATATATGGATCTACATAGCCGCTTAGGTCTATTATGGGCGAAATAAGGGTTGTATAGCCATTGTCTACGTCATCGTCGCCTGCTTCGCCGCCATTGTTGCCCGTTACAAAGCAACTTAGTCCATAGTCGCCTGTGGCATCTACGCCCGGGTTGCAATCATCGCCCAAGTACTCGGTACCTATTGGCTCGCCGCGCTCCCAGTCGCCACTGGTAGCTGTAGATGAAACTGTCCAGCCATAATCCATTATAAAGTCATCGTAGTAGCCATTGCCTATAGCTATAGTTACTGTATCATGAGTGGTGTTTACGGTGTGGTTAACTTTGGCGGTTATTTTGCCCCAACGGCCAGCATAAAAGTCATAAGTTCCTTGCACAAAGTCGCAAAAGTCTTGCAGGCCATTGGTATTGGTAGCTGTTTCGCGGTAGGTATTGCCGGTGTTGTCTGCTATCAATACACGTATGTTCCCAAGGGCACTGCCTGTATTGGCATCTACGGTTTTTATTACCACCCTAGCGGTAGAAGATGGTACCAGCGCAATGTTCAAGGTAGTCAATACACCATTATCAAGTGCTACATTGTATAGTTCTTTGGTTTGGTAGCCCGGCTTGCTAAAGCGTATGGTATAGGTGCCGCTATCGGGCGTACCAGTGCTGTATTTGCCAATAAAGTTGGTGTGGTCGTAAATGTCGGTGCCCACTATCTGTATCAATACATTGTTAAGTTGGGTACCGCATACCGAATCGGTTATGTTGCCCTCTACATAGCAGGCTCGCACGTAGGTAGGTTTCACTATCCATAGGCCGTTTTCTATGTCAGAAATAATCAAGTTACCAGAGGGCAGAAAAGGCCACACGCCCCAAGCGCCGTTAAAGCCATCGCCTGTAAATGGAGAGGTGTCGAAGTTGCCTACTTCTACCAAGTTATTCTTGCGGCTTACATCATGTATAGTAATACCATATGTATAGTATGAACTAACGCAGTAGTCGTTCTTAAAATAAGTATTGTGTATAATGGTGTTGCTGCCTGGGTCTACTTGTGTGCGGTCGGTTTCGGTAACGTTTTCTAGGTCACTTACATCGTAGCAGGTTAGAAAGCTAGAAGGTTTTTCATCGGTAGTAAAGGCATACTTGTTATCATCGTTCAGCCATATATTGTGGCTAAAGTTCAATGGTGTGTTCCAAGTAGCTAGGGTGTTTGCGGCCGCATTGGTATTCGTTTTGTTGGCTACGTTTACCACTTTCATAAAGCCATCGTTTATACAGGCTGCCCACATGGTATCGTTGCGCACAAAGCAATCGTGTACATAGTTATTGGTAAACCTACCTCGTAGCGGCGGGTTCCATGCATTTGCATTCAGGTCTAAAAATAGTTGTTCTTGGTCGGTACCATTTATATAGGCATAGCCTTTTTCATCTATAAACACCGTGTGCGATGTTTGCATATTGCCAGGGTTGATGGTATGGTAGCCAATGCTATCTGGTAGGTAGTTTAGGTTTACTACTACCAATCCACTGCTTTGTTCGGTTGTTACATAGGCAAAACCTTTGTAAGTAGCTACTTCACGCCATCCGCCCCCCTGACCAGTTGCGCCTGGTACCAGAAAAAGGTAGTCTGGGTTTACCGGGTCGGTTATATCTACAATTTCTAGGCCGCGCGTAGTACCCACCAAGGCGTATTCGCGGCCAGAGGAGTCGGCATAGCCTGTTAAGTTGCTACATTCTACCCCATTCGGGAAAGTATAATGGCTTAGCAGTTCAATATTCTTTTGTGCAGATACAACAAACACAGTTAGCAAACAGCACAGCGTGGGGATAATTCTTTTCATTAGCGCCTATAATCTGTACCGAAAATAGGAAAATACAAATAGGCTGATAGATAACTTATATCATACCTTGCACTCCCTTATATGATAGGAGTAACCTTTGCGTTCAACGAGCCGTTAACACCCTTAGTATGTTTGGTAAACTATATTTTCAGTTTATTTTTTTAGCGCAACCCTATGCAACTGTGCCCCCGTCTAAAGGTCATAGTTCGGTCAAATGAAAACGATACAGGACTAATTTTTAAAGGATAAAGCTATTTTTACCACCGAAAATGAAAAAGATGACAACAGCAGCAGTTACAAAGAGCGAATACTTAATGGAGCTGGAAGAGCAGCACGGCGCACATAACTACCACCCCCTACCAGTAGTGCTTGAGCGCGGCCGCGGCGTATATGTATGGGATGTAGAAGGTAAGCGCTACTACGATTTCCTTTCTGCATATAGTGCCGTTAACCAAGGCCACTGCCACCAGTTAATAGTAGATGTGCTAAAGAAACAGGCTGAGAAATTGACCCTAACCTCGCGTGCTTTCTACAACAATGTATTGGGTGAATACGAGAAGTACATCACAGAATACTTCGGCTACGATAAGGTATTGCCCATGAATACTGGCGTAGAAGCGGTGGAGACTGCCATAAAGCTAGCGCGCCGTTGGGCTTACGAAGTAAAAGGTGTAGCCCCTAACAATGCCAAGATAATAGTGCCTGAAGATAACTTCCACGGACGTACGCTATTGGCAATATCGGCCTCAACCGACCCTAGCAGCTTTGCAGGTTTTGGTCCATTTGTACCTAACTTTATAAAGATACCTTACAACGACTTAACGGCCCTATCAAATGCTTTGGAAGATAAGGATGTGGCTGGCTTTCTGGTAGAGCCTATACAGGGCGAGGCGGGCGTAATGGTGCCAGATGAAGGCTATTTGGCCAAGGCGAAGTTCCTTTGCGAAAAGGCGGGCGTATTGTTTATAGCCGATGAGGTACAGACAGGCCTAGCCCGCACAGGCAAAATGCTAGCTTGCGATTGGGAAGATGTACGCCCAGATATATTGATACTTGGCAAGGCCCTAAGCGGTGGCGTACTACCGGTAAGCGCTGTGCTAACCGATAACCCGGTAATGATGACCATAAAGCCCGGCGAGCATGGCAGTACCTACGGTGGTAACCCGCTAGCATGTAAGGTAGCTATGGCGGCACTACAGGTTATTAAGGATGAAAACTTAGTGTACAACTCGTTCTACTTAGGCAAGTACTTCCGTACTGAGTTAGCCAAAATAAAGAGCCCACTAATTAAGCAAATACGCGGCAAGGGCTTGCTGAACGCCATAGTGCTTGATACCGATGATGAACATGCAGGTTGGGACCTATGTATGAAGTTTGCCGAGAACGGTCTATTGGCTAAGCCTACGCACCATTATATCATTCGCCTAGCACCGCCATTGGTTATAAGCAAAGAGCAGA
>JAFDYM010000327.1 GCA_018267435.1 Bacteroidota bacterium
ATACTTTTTACCTTTTACGTGCTGGTTAAAGAAATTGTGTACGTCGGTAAGGGTCATTGTCTTTGCCTTCTCGTACACATCTTTACGCACGTCGTAGTTTAGGCCACGCTTTTGTGCACGGTCGTAAGCCCAGTATATATCCGAACGGGTTATCCAGTCGCTTTCAAGTGTTTTGATTACACTGGCGCGGGCACCTTCAAACTGTTGAGGAACCTCAGGCATATTGTTCAGTAGCTTATCCATTTCGGCTAAAGCAGTGCGTAGCTTATCGCTTTGTGTACCAACATAGCTTGTTACATAGTGCGACTCGGTAGCGTATTGAGGCACACCAAAGCTACTGTATACAGAGTATGCCAAGGCCATTTTTTCGCGTATCTCCTGAAACATAATCGACGACAAACCTGAACCATAATAGTCGTTATAAAGGAATATTGACGGGTATAAGGTATTATCGAATTTCACGTCCTTACCAAGCAATATTATCTCAGCTTGTTTCATGGGGTAATAAGCTACATATACCTTGTTTGCATTAAGTGGTTGCTCTTCGTACTTCTTAGCTACAGGGTAATCTTTCAACTTACCAATAGCATGGGTTTTAGTAAGTATCTCGCTTACCTTAGTAGGCTCAAGTTGGCCATAATAAAATATTTTGTGTTTATAACCACTCAACGATTTAATAAGCGTAACCAACTGATTTACGTCTTGTTTCTTCAGCTCATCTTCGCTCATTACATTATTGAACGGGTTATCCTTGCCATACTTCCCATAGTTCAATAATCCACTGTAAAGTATAGCACCCTTGTTCTTTTTCGCATTAGCGCGGCTTTGCAATACATCCATCACCATTGCCTCGTACACATCTTTATCAGGTTTAACGTTGGCTAGTATATGCTCAAACAGTTGCAATCCTTTTTCGAAATTATCTTCCAAACCGCTAAGGCTTACAAACACCCTATCGCGACCAGGTGTTACACTGAATTTAAGCCCCAGTTTATAGAACTCTTCTTTCAACTGTTCAGCAGTATACTTTTCAGTACCTAAGTACTGTAAGTAGCTTATGGCAAGACCTATATTGCGTATATTATCGGTACCCATATCAAAGATGTAGTTCAACGAAAACGTCTTGTTTACATCATTGCGTATATAGTCAAACTGCACACCTTCTTTTAGTTTAAGGTGCGTTATATCTTTATCGAAATCGATGAACTTAGGCTGTATAGAAGGTTGGTCCATCTTATCCCAGTTCTGCTTGTACAAGCTCTCTTCGTCTTTATTCATAACTACCGCAGTTATTTCAGGTTTTTCAACCTTGTGCACTTTGGCCTCTCCTTGGCGTTTGTAGCTTATAGCGTAGTTATCCTTGTAATGTTCGTTTGCAAATTTCACTATATCCTCTTTGGTAATTTTTGCCATTACGTCTATCTCGTTCACGTAGGCATCCCAAGGAATATTATGTACGTATGCGCTCATAATGGCATAGGCACGGCCGTCATTCTTTTCTACCGCCTGCATGCGCTGTAGGCGTAGGTTTTGTATAATGGCAGGCAATATCCAATCACCAAACTGGCCTTTTTTCACTTTATCTATTTCGGCTAGCAAAAGGTTCTTTACTTCTTCCAAGCTTTGGCCTTGCTTAGGCTCGCCGTATAGCTTATGAAACACATAATCTGTATTCTCATCTATAAACGAATAGCCCTGTAGTATTTTCTGTTGTTGTACCAGGTCAAGATCAATCAAACCAGCTTCGCCGTTAGCCAATATCATGTCTACCAGCTTTGCCATCATAGCATCTTTGGTATTGGCACCATTAAACAGGTAACCTACATATACGTGCTCAGGCTGCGGGCCTACATACTCGCGGCTTATAGGTGAAGTAAGTTCAGGTGCTGGCTTGCTAATAAACTGTGGTACCGGCTTATTTTGCCAAGTGCCAAAGTACTTCTCTATCATGGCAATGGTCTTATCTGGGTCTACATCGCCAGCAAGAATGATGGCCACATTGTTAGGGCGGTAATATGCATCGAAGTAATTGTGGATATTAACCATTGAAGGATTCTTCAAATGTTCACCTTCGCCTATGGTAGTTTGTGTACCATAAGGGTGATTAGGTAACAATGCATTGTCGATGTTGTGGTCGCTCCAACGGCGGTCGTTATCGGCATTGCGGTTAAACTCTTCGTAAACTGTTTCAAGTTCGGTATGGAAAAGACGCAAAACAAGGCTTTGAAAGCGGTCGCTCTCTAGCTTCAAAAATTTCTCCATGGCATTTGAAGGTATGTCGTTTACATACACCGTCATATCGGTAGATGTAAATGCATTAGTACCCTGTGCACCTAGCGAGGTTGTCATTTTATCGTACTCGTTAGGTATAGCATACTTCGATGCTTCGTGGCTGAACGAGTCAATTTTTGCGTATAGCTTTTTCTTTTTAGCAGGGTCTTTCTCGTTCTTGTGGTATTCAAAGTTTGCCGATACTGAATCTAGCAGCACTTTCTCTTTTGCCCAATTATTTGTACCTAACTGAGTGGTACCTTTAAACACCATGTGTTCTAGGTAGTGCGCCAAGCCTGTAGTTTCAGCTGGGTCGAATTTAGAACCTGCGCGTACCGCTATAAGGGTTTGCACACGTGGCACATCTTTGTTTACCGATATGAATACTGTTAACCCGTTGCTAAGTGTGTATGTGCGCACATTAAAGGGGTCGTTAGGCAGTGGCTTTGTTATACTAGATAAATTGCCCGACAATGCCCTACTGGTTTGCGAAGGCAATACTTGCTGCGGAGCAACTACTGCCTTGTCTACCTTCAAATCGCTAATGTTGGTTACTTTTTGCTGCTGGGCAGGTTCGGCCGTGCGCAAGGTTTTGCTTTGGGCATTGGTAGCGCTTGCTATTAGGCACAATGCACCAGCAATAAGGTATGGCTTCATATTATAAATGGTTTGCGTATTTATTTCTTTTATTGATAATCCAATTCTAAGCCAAATTCCTGTTGCAGCTTTTTAATAATTGGATTTTTCTCCACTAATCTTTCAAATTTTTCCTTCTCTGTATAAGGTTTGCGGGTATTTTCTGTTTTTTTATCACTTATCACATTCAGCTTTACTTCGGCACCTACACGCTGGGCTATGTAGCTTTGTACGCCTAGTTTTACACTTTCAAACTGCTCCTTTTGGGTTTGGCTATGTACAAATACATCTATCCCCATATCAGCATTTAACCTTGGTGAAAATGAAGAAAAGTGAACCCTCAAGCCTCCTTTTTCAGGCAAACGCCTTTCGGCATATTGCTGCCATATTATAGCCAGGTTATCCTGGTTAAGTATCATTACAGGCTCATCGTAAGTTACCTCTGGCTCATCGCTAGTAAGAATAGGGGTATCGGTAGCTTCAGGGTTATCCAAAGCATCCTGTAGCATGTCTATCTTCAACACCTTCTTTGTTTTGATAGCACCTGCTATGGGCTGCACGTTGCGGTTTACAGGGGGTGGGGCTGCCTGCACGGGGGCCGCAGCTTTCTGTGTATCTTCAGTATCAACCTCTTGCTTTTGGAGAGTATTTTTTGGCTCGTTAGTTAACGACTTCAGTTTTTTTTTACTACCCTCTTGGGCGTCGATACTTACAACTGAATTAACGTAGCACATTTTAATAAGTGCCAACTCAACCGTTAAACGCTTGTTCTTCGATGCTTTGTATTGTATATCGCATTGATTGCCTATGCTTAGGCAGTTAACCAAAAAGTCGGGTAATGCTAATGTTGACTGCTGGGCGTAGCGCTGCTTTAGGTTTTCGCTCACTTCCATCAACTTCAATGTATTAGGATCTTTGCAGAAAAGCAAATTGCGGAAATGTTCGCACAAGCCAAGTATAAAATCATCGCCTTCAAAGCCCTTTTTCAATACTTGGTCGAACAGTTGCAATACCAATGATAAGTTCTCCGATATCAATGCATCGGTTACTTTAAAGTGATAGTCGTAGTCAAGCACGTTCAGGTTTTCAAGCACCGAAGCGTAAGTAAGTTTGCCGCCGCTAAAGCTGCTTAACCTATCAAACATCGAAAGCGCATCGCGCATACCGCCATCGGCTTTTTGGGCTACTATATGCAGAGCATCTTCTTCAGCATCAATCTTCTCTACCTCGCAAATATTCTGCAAGTGCTTTACTATCGTATCTACACCTATACGGCGGAAGTCGAATATTTGACAGCGCGACAGGATGGTAGGTAATATTTTATGCTTCTCGGTAGTTGCTAGTATAAACTTGCAGTACGAAGGTGGCTCTTCCAAGGTTTTAAGGAAGGCATTGAAGGCACCTGCCGATAGCATGTGCACCTCATCTATAATGTATATCTTATACTTACCGGTTTGAGGCGGAAAACGTACCTGGTCAACCAAGGCGCGAATATCATCCACACTGTTGTTGCTGGCGGCATCTAGCTCATGAATGTTAAAAGATGAATTTTGTTGAAAAGCTACGCACGAAGGGCATTGGCCACAAGCTTCAAAATCATCGGTTTGGTTCTCGCAGTTAATAGTTTTGGCAAGTATACGGGCAGCCGTGGTTTTGCCCACACCGCGTGGACCACAAAACAGGAACGAATGCGCCAAATGCCCCGTCCTTATTGCATTCTTAAGGGTGGTGGCCACTTGCTCCTGACCTACCATTTCTTTAAACTTGGTAGGCCTATACTTACGCGCACTTACAATATACTCTGCCATATATGGCTGTAAAAATAAAAAAAGGGACGGCTGCAAAAAGCATGTTTATTACTATGTGCAAATAGTTGATAAGTAAGTAATACTATTTAACTTACTTTGGGGCACTAAACCAGCAAAAACCAAAAAATGGGCAAAAAACTACTCTTGAAGCTGTGGATGACAACAATTGTTACACTTGGCATCTTTACGCTTACCAACGCACAAACATTTTCTGCAAGCACTCCTTTCGAAGACATTGACATGTATGACGATACACTTGTCTACCGAATTTATAACGCACCTGGCAATGCTTGGGGCGATGTAACTGTAAAAGTATTTTACGAAGGTGACTTAGGAGACAGCTATGAATTCATAGATTTTTATGCAGGAAACAATGTGTTTATAGGACGCGTTGGAGGAAGCTCATTAGGCGACTGCGGCGGCCTGGACTCAGGTATTATTACATTTCCAATATCGGTAATAAGCGCGCTATTGCCAGCCGACTCTATAACTATAATTGGCTTACCCAATGCAGACGTAGACCAAGGCATATGTACCGATAACAGGGCACGCATAGATGTGAGTTATAAATATTGTAGTTCTGGCACTCCTCTAGTAGCACAATTTACTGTACCCCCATCAGGCATATGTGCCGCCAATGGTCCTATTACATTTAGCGGCATGCCGCCTATGGGTACTTATACTGGCACCAACATAAGTGGCAGCACCTTTAACCCAACAGGCCTTGCACCAGGTATGTATGCCATAACATATACTGCTACCGACCCTGTAGGCTGTACTACCTATGTAACAAATCAAGTAGAGGTACTACGCGCACCTACTACCCAGCCTATTACAGTTTGCCCGGGTGGCAGTACCCTACTTACAGCTACTGGCTGGAGCGAATTGGTATGGTTTGCCAATAATACACTTAACCCTGCGCTAGACACTGCAACATATACTACCCCTAGCACATACACTACTACAACTTACTATGTAGCTGGCTTAAACCGACAATATGAGCTTTATGTAGATACATTGCTTGAAACCGACAGTTTAACAGTAGACCATGATAACGAAACAGGCGATGACCGTGGCGGTATAGCTGTAACACAAAACTATGTATATGTAGTAGGAGATAACAACGCAGTACGTTATGACCTTGACCTAACTAACCCTGTAGTATTACCTATGCGCGATGGCTTATTTTCTGACCTTGCTACAGGTAAGCTATACACTATGTGGAACGGCACTACAGACCCTATAGATGTAAACGCCCCTTACACTATTACTGCATTGGTAGAGCTTGATACCAACTTGGCATTGACTAGCAACTTTATACAACTTAGCACACCCATTACTTTCAACGAATACTACAATGGCATATTTGCAGGTGCAGGCATAGTAATACTATACAGCGATATTACAAGCCATTTTTATGTAGTTGATATTTCAACAGGTAATGTAAACGACTTAGGCGAATGGAGCTCGAACATGGCTAATAGCGAAAACTGGGCTAGCTGGGGTGTAGCTGAATACAAAAACGGCGACTACTACATTCTTTATCGCGATTACAATGATGAAAACATACACCGCCTTAAAATTTCGGATGAAGATATTACCGATGCGGGCGTGTTTAGCGATATAAGCGACCTTGCCAGCTTTACCGTATCGCCTTGGAACCAACGTTGGTATTTCCACTACGAAGGTGCGGGCCAGTTTGGTGGCGATGAAGAAACAGTTGGCTACGCCGATGCAGTAGCTACCGTAACGCCGCTAAGCGCTACATTAAGCTGCCCTAGCACTTTAACTGTAAACGTAAATACTGTTGACCTAGGTGAAGACACCATTATATGCGAAGGCAACTATGTAGTGCTTTTTGCCGGTACAGGTTACACCCAGTATGCTTGGAACGGAACCACTACCAACTACAACGCAGTATCGGCGAGCGAGCAAGGTACATATAGTGTAGCAGTGATTGATAACGATGGCTGTACGCTACGCGACACTGTAAATGTGATAGTAAACGATGCGCCAACCCCAAGCATAGACCTAGGCGAAAACTTTGTATACTGCAGAGATGCTGCCGACATTACACTTACTGCTACCCCAGCCAACGGTACATTTAGTGGCAATGGTATAACAGGCAGCAACTTTAGCCCTGTTACGGCTGGCATAGGTGTACACGAAATAACTTACACAGTAACTGGCAACAATGGCTGTGTGGGTTCAAGCACCGAATACATAGTAGTAGACAACTGCTTAGGTATAGAAGATTTAGATGCCGCAATATTGAGCGTATACCCAAATCCAAGCACTGGCGTAGTAAATGTACAATTCAATACCAATGTAATTAATGCAGCTATAGCTGTATACGATATACAAGGCCGCGAAGTATATACTACTAGCAGTGTAAACAACAACATGGCCAAGCTAGACCTTAGCCAAATAGGCAGCGGCGTATATGTATTGCGCATAGCTAGCAATGGCAACACTAGCACACAAAGGCTTGTTATTCAGCAATAAGCTACAGTAATTACCTGATAACACGTACAAAGGCAGTGCTTCGGCGCTGCCTTTTTGCTTCATGGCCATATCTAAAATAAAGTTAAGCTAATAGCCAATTACCCCTGCTTGTAACCGTATGCTAATTACTTACAGGGATATTTTTATCTTAGCCACCCTAAAAATAAATTTGAAAGAATGGACTTATCAGAAATTGCAGCAATTACAGGTTTGCCAGGTTTGTTTAAAATAACTGGCCGCAGAAACGATGGTTTAATCGTAACATCATTGGTTGACGGCAAAACACAGTTTGTATCGGGCCGTACGCACCTGTTTACTACGCTTGATAACATTACCCTATATACTACCGATGAACCAGCTTCGTTGAAAGAAGTACTAGCTAGTATAAAAGAGAAAGAAGCTAAAAACGCTTTACCTGATGGCAAAGACGATGCTAAAACAAAAGCATGGTTGGAAACAGTACTACCTAACTACGATAAAGAGAAGGTATATGTAAGCGATATGAAGAAGCTTGCAAAATGGTATGGTATACTTGATGCTAAAGGCCTAATAGCTGAACTAACTAGCGACCAACCTGCTGCAGAAACAGCTAGCGAAGATGCTACCGAAGAAAAAGCTGACAAGAAAGAAGCTAAAAAAGAAAAGGCACCTGCCAAGGCGAAGGAAACAAAGCCTAAGGCTGTGAAGAAAGATACAGCAGGTAGCAAAACAGCTAACAAGCCAGCACCAGCAGCTAAAAAAATAACTGCCCCGCGTAAGGCTCAGTAATTATTTAATAAGTGGAATTGATAAACTGCGTGATAATATGAGTACAAATAACTTGGCTATACCTCAACGCAAACAAAGAACATTTGTAAGCGATAGTATAGATCTGAATAGCTGGGATAGCATAGCACCCTACTACACAGCGCTTGACGAAAGGGCTGTAAACAATGTAGAAGAGCTAAAACAATGGCTAAATGATTGGAGCGAACTGGAAACAGCGCTACAGGAAAACAGCCGTTGGATATATGTGCGCACTACGGTAGATACTACCGATGAAAAGGCAAAGGCTGACCAAGTTAACTTGTACACCAAAATCTATCCGCACGTTATAGCTATAGAAAACAAGCTGAGCAAGAAGTTTATCGATAGCCCTTACACTGCCGAGCTAGACCAGGAATTGTTTTTTACCACGCTTCGCAAAATAAAAAATCAGATTTCGCTTTTCCGCGAGGAGAACATACCGCTAGATAGCGAGCTGAACATAAAGCAAAGCAAGTACGATGAAATAACCGGTGCACAAAGCATAACTTACAAAGGCAACGAGCTAACGGTTCAACAAGCAGCTGTATACCTTAAAAGCAACGACCGCACCGAGCGCGAAGAAGTGTACAAACTTATAGCTGACCGCCGCCTACAGGATGCCGATACGCTTGACAACCTAATGACGGAGCTAATTGCACTAAGGCACAAAATAGCTACCAATGCAGGCTACAAAAACTACTTAGAATACCGCTTTGCCGAGCTAGGTAGGTTCGACTATACAGCCGAAGACTGTGTACAGTTCCACAAATCGGTTGAAGAAACAGTAATACCTGTACTGAACAAGTTGGCTGAAGAAAGAAAGGCTGCTTTAGGTCTTGATAAACTTCGCCCTTGGGATGCTGAGGTTGATACAAGTGGAAAGCCTGCGCTAAAGCCTATAAGCAATGTAAATGAGCTTGTAGATAAAACCATAAGCGCATTCAATAAGCTTGATCCATACTTTGGCGAGCGTATAGCCATCATGAACGAGATGAAATATCTTGACCTTGATAGCCGCTTGCACAAAGGTCCAGGAGGTTATAACATGACCATGCCTGAGATAGGTGTACCTTTTATATTCATGAACTCGGCCAACGATGAGCATGACCTTATAACTATGGTACACGAAGGCGGCCATGCTATACATACCTTTTTAGCGCACAAGCTTGAACTGAACATGTTCAAAGATGTTACTTCGGAAATAGCTGAAGTAGCATCGATGGGTATGGAGCTAATGAGCATGGAGCACTGGGACATGTTCTACACTAACCCTGATGATTTGAAGAGGGCGAAGAAGAACCACTTACAGTATATACTAAGCATACTAGCTAAAACCTGCCAAGGCGATAGCTTCCAACACTGGATGTACACCAACCCTACCCACACCGTGGCCGAGCGCCGCGCCAAGTGGGCAGAGTTGAACGCAAGGTTTACACCAGATGTTTACGACTGGAACGGCATAGAACATATACTTGAAACTGGCTACCACCGCATACTGCATTTCTATGTTGTTCCGTTCTACTACATTGAATACGCATTTGCACAGCTAGGTGCACTAGGCCTTTGGAAAAACTTTAAGCAAGATAAAGCGAAAGCAATACAAGACTACAAAAACGCCCTAAGCTTAGGTTACACCAAATCTATACCTGTGTTCTACGAAACAGCAGGAACCAAATTCGATTTCTCGAAAGCACATATATCATCCCTGATTGAATTTTTGGAAAGTGAAGTAGATAAGTTGAAATAAGAATTTAGTCAGCAAGCATTCTTAATCCCTGCGCCTTTGTGCGTGGGGATTTTGTTTTTTAAGGTGAGTGGTAAGTAACTAGCGGCAAGTAATAAAATATGGCAAGCCTATAAAATGCCGAATCCCCGGTTGGTAGCCGTCGCTACTCACCGGGGAACTCTTGGACATGAGGAAATCTTTATTTCAGTAGGCTTATACTGCCCTTGAATGTTCTGCTTGTTTCGTTATTCAGATGCACTATTTTCATTACGTATAAATAGGCACCAGGTTCCAATTTTTCGCCTTTATAATTTGCATCCCAGTTAAAAAATTGGTCGTTTGTTTCATACACTTTTTCGCCCCAACGGTTGAACACCAATAACTGGAAGTAACGTATGCTTTGCAAGTTGCCGTATAGTTGAAGCACATCATTTTCGCCATCACCATTTGGTGTAAATGCATTCGGTAAAAACACGTTGGTTTCAGTGCTTACTTGTACTTGTGCCTCGGCTGTAGCTACACAACCATATACACCATCTATTGCAGTTACCTTGTAAGTAGTAGTTTCAGCCGGGCGAACCGTTACGCTAGCGCAAGTAGGGCACTGCAAGCCAAAAGCTGGCACCCAAGTGTAGCTTACATCGCTACCAGTTGAGCTAGCTTTAAGCTCTACTGTTTCACCCAAGTTTATAAAACCTGCACCTTCTACTGCTACGTTGAAAGAGTTGTTGTTTCTAACTACAATGGCAGTATCCATTACACAGCCTGCTGCATCGCGTATGCTTACGGTGTATGTACCAGGCACCACATTGCTTATAGCCGAAGCTGTGCCACCATTACTCCACATGAAATTATATGGAGCAAGACCATTTAGCACCTCTACGCTTGCTTCGCCTTTAGCCACGTTACATGGCAGCTCGTTAGCTACTGCGCTTATACGCAAGCCCTGCGATGCATTCACTACATTGGCTTTAGTTTGTGTACAACCTTTAGCATCTACTACTGCTACTACATAAGTACCAGCACCTAGTTGGCTTATGGTATTACCTGTCATGCTATTGTTCCAAGTATAAGTATATGGCGCATTGCCACCTATTACGTTTATGCTTACGCTACCAGTATTAGCCTGTCCGCACTTTTCATTTTCTACAGTGGCATTTAGCTCCATAGCCACAGGTGCTACTAGGCTTACATCTTTCAATACTGAGCAACCGCTAGCATCTGTTACTTCTACATGATATACACCTGCTTGCAAACCACTTATACTGCCTTGCACACTATTGTTGTTCAACTTAAATGTATAGGCACCTGCACCGCCGCTTGCCGATAAACCAAGGCTA
>JAFDYM010000328.1 GCA_018267435.1 Bacteroidota bacterium
CGCTTTGGCCATTGTAGCATACCATTTGGTAAAACATGGCGCGCGCATCGTCGCCCTTTTTGCTAGCCTGCGGTTCGAACACTATTTGGTTATTGGCATCTCTACCAAGCTTAGCCAAACCAAATGCGCTAGTGGTAGATACAACATTGCCTAGCGGATGGTTGCTGCGATAGTTATTAGGTATATCGCGCGTTAGCAATAGATTATGGTAGTCAGCACCATCGGGGTTGCTGGTATTGCCACCCGTTAGCATCCAGCTTTTAGGCAGGGCATGCTCCCTGTTATACTGTAACGCAGTAAAATCGAACGGAGCATTATATACAGTAGTAAAGCCACTATACTCGCAGTTAACTACCGTTTGTGCGTTTACGGTATCGCGTTCATGTATAGCAGGTATAATGTTGTTGCGAAACTGCGAATACGCTACTACGTTGTGCGCATGTATTAATGCAGTAAGGTCGCCTATAAAACTACTAGACATGTTATTGATACTATTATAATAGTTTCCAGGATCAGCAGCCAAGGCTGTGGCCGAATCAACCAATGGATTGGTTTGCCTATAGTTAATGTTGGCACCAGTACCATTGTATGCGTATACGGTGTAATAGTACTTAGTACCTTCCAGCACGTTGCGCACGTTCATACCTGTACTTGTACCGAACGATATTACCTTGCCGCCACCAAAGCCTTCGCCTTTTTCGTAGGTAGTTCCATCTACAGGGTCAGCACTTATGGGCTGCTCGGTACGCACTACCATATAACCTGCCGAGCCATTGCCTGTAAAGTTAAGGCTCATGCTGTATGATGTAATATTTGAAAACTGCATGTTGGTGGGGTTGCTGGCAGGCTCTTGCGCCATTAGCAAACCTGTAAGGCAGCTAGCAATTATGCTTAGTAATTTTCCCTTCATGTATACGTGTTTCACTTTGTATTCAAAATTGTATGTAATGACGCTGAAACAAGCCAAATGGTGCATGCTAATCTTCCCTTTTAACATGCGGGCTTGTAAAGCGCTAATTCTTTACCGCCTTTAAATATACTGTATAGGTAGGAAAGTGGTCGCTATAGCCCCCGTTATACAGCACACCATCAAAGGTACGCATAGGGTAGCCTTTCCATTTACCGGTTTTGGTTACCATATACTCGCGGCTATATATGTGTGCTGCTTTGTAGAAATAACCGCTTTGGTCTTTGTTTAAAAAACCCGATGAAATAATGATTTGGTCGAAGATATTCCACGAATCTTGATACGCTAATGTACCAATACCTTTTTTGTAAAAATCTACCCAAGGGTTGAACAAACCACCAGGCTGTACTTGGTCCTGCTTGGCCTTGGCGCCTAGTACCTCGGTTACGCTAGGGCTTACAGGGTCGTCGTTCAAGTCGCCCATTATTACCACCTTGGTTTCGGGGTTAATAGCCATTAATGAATCCACTATTTTTTTGCTAACCGCAGCGGCTGCAGCCCTACCTGGTGCCGAGGCTTCTTCTCCCCCTCTGCGGCTTGGCCAGTGGTTTACAAACACATGTACCGTATCACCATCTAGTATACCACTTACCCATAGCACATCGCGGGTATAGTATGGTGTGCCATCAGCGTTTTTCAACGGTACCAATAATGATTTACTACCTGTAACCTTAAAATATTTAGGGTTGTACAATAGGCCTACGTCTACACCACGGGCATCGGGCGAGTTATAATGCACTATGCGGTAGCCCCTGTTTTTTAACTTAGGTTGGCTTACCAGGTCCTCTAGCACTTTGCGATTCTCTATTTCGGCTACGCCCAATATAGCTACACCATCGGGCGAGGCATCGGTACCTATTTCACTTACCACTTGGCTAAGCTTGGCCAGCTTATCTTTATATATAGCACTATTGTAAGCCAATGAGCCCTCGGGGGTAAAATCCTCATCGTTGGTTTTGGGATCGTTAATGGTATCGAAAAGATTCTCTAAATTGTAGAAGCCTATAACCGAAACACGGTAGCCTTGCTTTGCGGCAGGGCTTTGTGCCGCTGCCAACATGCTGCTGAAAATAAACGCTAGAAATATGCTTTTGCGCATAGCCTTTTTGTTTTAGGGGGTGGCAAAGCTAATAAAACAAGCCACTTAATAATGTTAACCAAAGGTGAAGCTTGTCATATATCATGCCAAGTAACAGTTGTTCACAATTTGGGCGAGGGATGCTAAAGCGATTCCCTTTGCCCGTGATTTAAATAAGAATCACTCCCCCAACCCCCTCTCTATAAAAAGAGAGGGGCGCAGATTTGCGCTTCCCCTATCCTACCAATCTTCTCAATTTTCTTTATTCTCCATTTATCTATTTCTAATTCTACCTACAGCCCAATTAGTTCATCAAAATTTAGCAAAATGGTAGCATTTAGCACTTTAACATCTTTAATAGCTGATTTGTAAGCCTTTGCGTTTGTAAGTGCTTATCATTCAAATATAGTTATGCACATGGGTGATGCTTGTCATAACCTAGGGTAGGTGCTAACTTATAAATTTGCTTAGCTTTGCCGCCCTTTTTCACAGAAGGACAAACTAACAACCTGATGAAGAAAAGTTTACTATTCCTAGCATTTCTGCTGCCGGCTTTTGCCTTTGCACAGCAAATCAATACCCTTACAGGTACTATAAGCGAAGAAGTTACAACCGAGCCACTGGCCAATATAGCCATAGATTTGGTAAGACCCGACTCTAGCTATGTTTCTACCAAAACCAACGAAGACGGCAGCTTTACCGTAGACCTAAGCGAGGGCGACTACGCCATACGCTTTGAATACAACGGCTACAAGTATATGCTAGGACCATATAAGGTTGACCAGCGCCTGGTAAGCCTAGGCGGTATACCATATACCAGCAAGCAGGCCGATGAGTTTAGGATGAACCAAGAGAACATACCTACCATAAGCGGCGAAACCGACCTAAAGGATGAGGGTGGGCAAAACGTATCGAGCGCGTTGAACGCCAGCCGCGACCCTTTCTTGGCTACTGCATCGTTTATATTTAGCAATGCACGTTTTAAAATACGTGGCTATGAAAACGAGAACTTTACCACCTTTATGAACGGCATACCAGTAAACGACCTAGAAGATGGAGGTACGGTGTGGAACCAATGGGGTGGCTTGAACAACGTAATGTACAACCGCGAAAACAGCGTGGGCCTGCAGCCTACCACATTTACATTTGGTGGTGTAGGTGGCGCTTATGCTTTGGATTCGCGTGCATCTAAACAGCGCAAGCAACTACAAGTATCGTACGCTGCGGCTAACCGTAACTACCGCCACCGCCTTATGGCTACTTATAGCACAGGTATGCTTAAAAAGGGTTGGGCAGTTACCCTATCGGCATCGCGCCGCTGGGCCGAGGAAGGCTACGTAGCAGGCACCTTCTACGATGCTTATGCATATTTTGTATCGGTAGATAAGCACTTTGGCAGCAACCACAGTTTATCGCTTACTATATTTGGTGCGCCTATACGCAACGGTAGGTCGCAAGCAGCCGTGCAGGAAATGTACGACCTAGCAGGCAGCCACTACTACAACCCTAACTGGGGCTACTTTAATGGTAAAAAGCGTAATGCTAACGTAGGTAATGTACACCAACCTACCTTTATACTCACTAAAGACTGGAAGATAAACAACAAGTCGAGCATGATGACCTCGGCAGGGTTTATGTTCGGCAAGCGCAGCGTAACTGCCCTTGACTGGAACAACGCCCCTGACCCACGCCCAGACTACTATCGCTACCTGCCTAGCTACTATAGCGAGGACCCTACACTACAAGCTATAGTAGAAAAAGAACTACGCGACAACGTAAACGCCCGCCAAATAAACTGGAACAACCTATACGAAGCCAACGCCATGAGCTGGGAAACCATTGATAGCGTAAACGGCATAGCTGGCAATAGCGTAACAGGTAAGCGTGCGCGCTATATAATTGAAAACAGGATACAAGATACCAAGCGCTTTAACATTGCTAATGTATACAACAACAATGTTAGCGACCACGTATCGGTAACTGCAGGCCTTAACTACCAGTTTCAAATAACACGCAACTACAAAGAAGTACAAGACCTATTGGGTGCCGACTTTTATGTAGACGTGAACCAGTTTGCCGTGCGCGATTTTCCTGATAGCTTTAGCGTGGCACAAAACGACTTGAACCGCCCTAACCGTACACTGAAGGAAGGCGACCAGTTTGGCTACGACTATTATAGCTATGTACACAAGGTAGGTGCATGGGGCCAAGGCGTTTTCAAGTTCAACAAGGTTGACTTCTTTGTAGCTGCCGACCTATCGTTTACTACGTTTTGGAGGGAAGGTAAAACCCAGGTTGGTTTATTCCCTAACAACAGCTTCGGCCCTAGCGAAAGGAAAAAGTTCTTCAACTATGCATTCAAAGGTGGTGTAACTTACAAGGTTGATGGCCGCAATTATCTATTTGCTAATGGTAGCTATCTTACCCGTGCGCCTTACTTCGATAACTCATTCGTATCTCCACGTACCCGCAACGAAATAGCCAACGGCTTAAAGAGCGAAGAGATATACTCTTTCGAGATAGGCTATAACCTACGCACACCGCGTGTAAAGTTGAAGGCAGATATGTACTTTACACAGTTTAACAACCAAACCAAAACCATGAGTTTCTTCCACGATGACTTAAGGACTTTGGTAAACTACACACTTACTAATATTGATACCCGCCACTGGGGTGGTGAACTAGGTGCCGAAATA
>JAFDYM010000329.1 GCA_018267435.1 Bacteroidota bacterium
AATGTTGCTTATGGTAGCCCTACATGTTTCAATGGTACAAACGGCTTTATTGATTTGGATATAACTGGTGGTGCCGAACCTTATACTTATAACTGGAATACCACGCCTGCACAAACTGGCCATACAGCATTTAACCTTGCTGCTGGTAGCTATGATGTAACTGTTACCGATGCTAACGGATGCAGCACTGTATTGAATACTATGCTTAACAATCCTATTCAGCTACAGGTAAGCGCCAATGGTGTACAGGCTACGTGCTATAACACACCTACTGGCGAGGTAACTGCTACAGTTACTGGTGGTGCGGCTCCATATGTATTTGAATTGAACGCAGTAATACAGGCTTCAGATACTTTCCGCAACCTAACTCCTGGTCAATATGTACTAGCTGTACGCGATGCGAACGGCTGTGAAGCTACAGATGTATTTACAATTACATCGCCTAGTGAAGTTAACGTAGTACTTACTGCTAGCCAGCCGCTAATATTGGATGGTATGACTACACAACTTCTAGCTACTTCTACCTCTACTTCGCCTGTAGTTCAGCACATATGGGCACCAGATAGCGCTATGTTCGATTTTAGTGCTTGTTCTGTAGATTCTAACTGCAACATGCCATACGTTACTCCTCACTTTACTACTACATATGTGGTAACCGTTGTGAACCAAGATGGCTGTACTGCTTCGGATACTATAACAATAGTTGTAGAAATAGATGAAAGAGCCTTCATGCCTTCGGCCTTTACGCCTAATGGAGATGGATTGAATGATAGGTTCGAGTTTGATATCTTAGGTGCAGTAAGCGCTAAAATAGAAATATGGGATCGTTGGGGTGGCCTAGTGTATAGCAATGATGCGCAGCTAAACGGTATAACTGGCACTAATGGATGGGATGGTACCAAAGATGGAAAAGTCCTTTCTACTGATACTTATGTTTATCAAATGAAGGTTGATTACTACGATGGCAAACAAAAAGACATGGTAGGTACAATAAGTTTGATGAAATAATACCGTAAGTAGTTTATTTCACTATATTTAAGCCCCCAAACTTTTGTTTTGGGGGCTTTTTTTTGACACATGTTTTAAATACTAACCTCTAACCCTGACTATGAGAAAGTATTCTACTCTAGGCCTATATGCCCAAAGAATGCTGTGCGCTTGTATATTATCGGCACTAGTATTATTTTCTAATAATGTATTTTCGCAAGGCTGTCCTTCGGCCTGTGGCGCTAGCCCTTGGGGGGAGGCATATGGAGTGCAAACCCCAATTGCCAATAACGCTCAAAACCTAACAGTAGGTTCAGGTACGTATACCGTATTTAGCACATTGCGTGGCGGTACTTACACTTTTAGTACCTGTGGGGGCTCGTGGGCCGATTCTTATATAAGTGGATTTCCTATAGGTTCTTCTGCATGTTTGTTCTACAACGATGACAATGGTCCGGCTTGTGCAGGTACCAAAGCTTCTCAAACTTATAGCCCTAGCGTAGATAACCTTATCAATGTTCAGATAAATAGGAAGGTATCTGGTTCATGTCAAGGCTGGGTAAGTGGTGGTACTTCAGGAACGTTAACCTACCGTTGTGCGCCTCCTGCCGCACCGGCACCAACTACTTTTGGTAATGCGCAATGGAATGTTTATGTATGGAATGCTGGCGAAGCTGATGGTACAAATGCTTGGGGCGCAAATGCTGCTTCATATAGCGGATATTTAACCGATGGCTCTCTATCGTTTAACTCTTCTAATCATTGGGTATCTACTGGGTCGCCATCAGATGCACCTAGTTATTTGGGATGTTATGTTGGAGTTGATAACCATTCATGGGCAGCTAAACGTACAAATTTCACTTGCGGTATTTATACTATATCAATACCTACCCATGATGATGCTTGCCAATTATATGTAAACGGTAACTTAGTTTTAAATCACGTAGCCTGTTGCGATGCCCACCCTAATGTGTGGACAGGTTTGCTTAACAGCGCAAGTACAGTAGAGTTTCGTGTGTCGGAAGGTGCAGGAGGCTCGGGTGGCGAAATAAGTGTTACCCCGGTAAGTACAGGAACTCTTACTGCTGGTACCGTGGGTAGCAGCCAAACAATTTGTACGGGTGGCGACCCTGCTGCTTTTACAAGTAACTCATTGGCAACTGGCGGTGCCGGTTCAGGCTACCTTGGGGGCTCATATACCTATGATTGGGGATATCAAGATAACTGTACAGGGGCGGGTGTAGCTGGTATAGCTACTGGCACTACATATGATGCTCCTGCAGGATTGACTAATACTAGGTGTTATTACCGTAGGGTAATTGATGGTTGCGGTAACGATATAAGTACAGCGCCTATAACCATAACTGTTGTAGCTGACCCTACACCTAACACGCCTACCTTAACTAATGCTACTATATGCGTCGGTGGTGCATCTAATGCTAACATTACTTTTACTGGTGGTACTGGCTCTCCAACATATACATGGCAATATTTTAATGGTAGTACGTGGAATACTGTAGCTAACGGTGCACCCGCAGGAGCAGTGTACACTGGTAGTACAACTGCCAATTTATCTATTTCGGGCATAACTGCGGCGGGTGTTTATCAATACCGTGCACAGGTAGGAGCTACTGGCTCAGGCTGTGGTACTACAGCAAGTTCAAGCGTAAGCTTAACAGTGGTAGCTGATCCATCATTATCAGCTCCTGCTGTATCTACAGCTACAATCTGTACTGGAGGAACTTCTAATATTTCATCGAGTGTAAGTGGTGGTACAGGAACCACAACTTACCAATGGCAATATGATAATGGTGGTACATGGGTACCAGTAGCCAACGGATTGCCAACTGGTGCAGTATATGTGAACGCTAATACTGCTACATTAACAGTAAGCGCAATTAGTGTACCAGGTACTTATAACTATAGAAATTCGGTGGTTTCAACTGGTGATGGTTGTAATACCGCTTTCAGTAGTACAGGTACTATTACTGTAGTAGCAGATCCTGCTGCTGCAGCACCTACATTTACAAATCCAAGTGTATGTACCAGTGGAAGCACTCAAGTATCATCGGTAGTAAGTGGTGGTACAGGTACGCTAGGTTACCAGTGGCAATATTTTAATGGTACTTGGGCTAGTGTAGTAAACGGAACCCCTGCTGGTGCTGTATATACTAACCAGAATACGGCTACTATGACAATATCGGGCATAGTGCCATTAGGTAGTTATCAGTACCGCTTAGTTTACACAGCATCGGGTAGCGATTGTAATACAGCTACTAGCACAGCAGGTACCTTAGTGGTATCGGCTGGGCCAAGTGTAACAGCTCCATTG
>JAFDYM010000032.1 GCA_018267435.1 Bacteroidota bacterium
CGCAAAGGAAGACAGAAGCGCACTTGCTTCTGAATGCAGCAATAGACAATTCGCAGGCGTTAGGCGCAAAGCAAAACTATAAACCTATCGTTATTTTCCATCCATTGCTAGCCGAGCTGCAGAACAATGAAAACCCATTGGCACCAACCATGGAACATGCAGTGCAGCAGGACATTAAAACCATTGACTTATACATGGCATACCGTAGCTATTTTGCCACCCAAAACCAATCGGCAGCTAACTACTATTGGCCAATAGACCTTCATCACAATAGCAATGGCTACCACTTGTTTGCCCATGAGGTAGCTAAACAAATTTCGGAACAGCCCTAAAAAAGAAAAGGGGCATACAATGCCCCCTTTTCAGTAATTAATAAAACACACTAAAATTTATACGACAGCGCTATACCAAACTGTTCGAATATCTGTAGCTTGTTGTAAGCTGTAACTAGCTTACCTGCTTTATCTACATCGGTATAACCATCGGCACCTTTTGTGCCAGTTGTGTTGTTTCGTTCGTCTATAGGCACTATGGCGTTGTACTGGTATACAAACCTTGCCGATAAGGTAGCAGTAAGGAATTTGTTTATCTTAAACACTATATCGTTATCCCACTTTACTACTGGTATGTGTTTGGTAGTGCCCGCTATTGGCATCATGTATACCGAGTCTGTTTCAGAATAGTAAGCAGGTAGATCTGTGTTGTAATTCTTGTTCATGTACGAAACGAAAACATTCAAGTGCGATTTCCAGTTTACGTTTTTGATAATGTCCTTCTGGAACAATATATCCAACTCGCCACCTAGCTCACCCATAAAACCAGTACCCCTTGTTAAGCCGAAACGAGTTTCGTCAACATCGTTATAGTAGGCATCGGTAAAGCTGCCATCTGGCAAAGTAGTGGTATCGCGGCCTGGGCTATCCTTCTGCACAAAGGTCATTTTGCCACCTACGGGCGAGAAGAAAACTGTAAGGTAGTCCTTCGGCTTCCAAGTTAAACCCGGCGCTATGGTCAATATAGCCGGTGCTGCAAATTTAGATATAGTGTAGCGGCGGTATGCACCACCTGCGGTATCGGTTTGTGCATAGTCGTACGTAGGCGAAAACTGGCTTTCGAAACCCAACTTAGCCGAGGCGTATAATGATTTGCTAACCTCATAACCAAATATAGATTTGAAGCCAATTAGGTCAATGTTCTTTTGAAAGTTGCGCTGTGCTAACGATGATTTACGTATTAAGCCATTGGCCACCATACCCCACTTAAGGTCTAGGTTATTGTCCCAAATTATTTTGTCTTTCTTGTAATTGAAGTACAAGTTACCTGTAAGCAAAAACGCAAAGCTATTGGTACCGCCCGGGCCCCATTGGTAAAATGCCACCTGGCTGATAGTAGCACCGGCAAAGCCGCCTATGTGCCAAGTACTATCGCGAAACCAAAGGCCGTCGCCAAATACAGGTTTCTGCCTTACTTTTTTAGTAGGTACCGTTACTGTTGGTTGCTCTATTATCACGGTGCTATCCTGCGCTACAATAGCTGTAAAGCTTAGTAGGATAATAAGTGTTGCTAGTAAAAATCTCCTCATGTTATAGTTTTTAGTGATAGGGATTGCACAAAGTTGAATAGTGACATCCATTTTTCCACCCCATTTTTTAAACAGTTTGCCCATTCCATAGCGCATTTTTCAGTACGCTGAGAAAACGTAAAAAATTTTCTAACTGAAAATCAATGCTTTATATTTTTTATTATCCCAAACATGGTACTATGTGTTGCATAGTACCATACAATCAATATATCTTTGCATCGTCAACTAGATGGTAAAACATAAAACCAAAACATCATGGAAACCAATATAAACCCCAAATCAATAATGCGCCTTAGGGCGGTAGTTATTGCCGCAATCATTACAGCCTGTTTTGTACTTGCCAGCATAAGCGGTATGGCGGCCGAACCAAACAAGGAAGCCACAGCAAAAACCGCTGCTATGCTAAACCGCGATAAGGTAAAAGCAGAAATAAGCCGCAATATCCCATTCCCAACTTTTGTTACCAGCAACAGTGCCGCCAACGAAGTAAGGGCCATAGTAGATGTGGATAGCAATGGCATAATAAGCGTGCAGCAAATAGATAGCGCCAACCCCGAAATGAAAAAATATATAAGCAAGCAGCTTGGCAACATGCAGCTTGAAAACCGCATACCCACAGGCCCCTTTGTGCTAGTGCTAAAATTTCGAGTACTGTAGTTCTTTACAAAAGCAAACCATAGTCCCCGGCCCGTAAGCACGGCGACTTGGTTTTTTAAAAAACAAAAGCCATGAAAAAGATAAGCATACTGTTGCTGGCACTACTACCCTTGGTAACAATGGCAGGCAACGGCAACGAAAAGAAAAAGAAAACGCTAAAGGCTACCGTAACCGTAACCAAGCAAGGCAAACTACAGGTAAGCCAAAACTTACCTGAACTAAAGGACCTAGAAAAAGACCTAAATGAATTGCTGAAGGATGTAACCGTAGAAACAAGCGACAACAAAAAGCACCAGTTAAGCATAAAGGTGGATATAAAAACGAAATAAGATGAATGTAGAAAACACAAAAGCGCAGATGAGGAAGGGGGTGTTAGAGTTTTGCATTCTCTCCATTCTTTCAGACGGGGAACACTACCCTACTGAAATAATAGAAAGGATGAAAGATGGCAAGCTGCTGATAGTGGAAGGCACGCTTTACCCACTGCTTACACGCCTAAAAAACGATGGCTTGCTATCGTACCGCTGGGTCGAGTCTCAATCGGGCCCGCCACGCAAATATTTTACACTAACTGACGAAGGACGGGTGTTCCTAACAGGCCTACTTGAAAGCTGGAGAGAGCTTACAGATTCGGTGAACCAAATCATCCAAAAACCCAACTAAACACAAACGCCATGAGAAAGACATTAAATATTAACCTGGGTGGTATGGCCTTCATTATAGATGAGAATGCCTTTGAACTGCTATACAACTACCTTGAAACGCTAAAGCGCAAGTTTAAGAACGAAGCTGAACGCGACGAGATAATAAACGATATAGAGGCTCGCCTTGCCGAATTGCTTACCCAAAAAATGGGCAACCGCAAAGAGGTACTTAGCCTTGAGGAAGTAAGCTATGTAATAGGCCTAATGGGCAAGCCTGAAGATATAGCAGGCGATGAGCCTGGCACCGAGGCAGAAGGCACTACAACAACTGCTGCCGATGCCAATACATCTTACACCAACCAAAATACACAACAGCAAGCAGCACAACCGCGCATACAAAAGCGCTTGTTCCGCGACCCTGACGATGCTAAGGTATCGGGTGTTATATCGGGCCTATGCCACTACTTTGGTATAAACGACCCTGTGTGGCTACGTATAGCTGCCGTTATATTGATACCGCTTACATCGGGCTCTATTATACTAGTGTATTTGCTTATGGCCATAGTAGTGCCAAAAGCAAATACCAGTGCCGAAAAGCTACAGATGAAGGGCGAACCTATCAACATAAGCACAATAGAAAAGGAAGTAAAAGATGCCGCTGGCCGCATTGGCAGTTCTGTAAAAAACACGTTTGAAAGCGATGACTTTTTTAATAAAGCAGGCAGCTATGGCAGCAGTGCCGCACGTAGCATAGTAAGAGTAGTGTTCGCTATTATAGGCTTGTTTGCCACGGCTGCACTTATTGGGGTGTTTGGCAGCTTTTTAACCTTTGCGGTATTTGGCACTTCGTGGTTCAATAACCTAACCAACTTTTTAGTAGATGGCCCGAGCAGCATATGGTGGTTCAGCTTCGGCTTCCTGTTCTTCTTTGGTACGCCACTTGTAGCATTGATATATGTGTGCATACGCGGTGCTATAGGTAGCACTATAAGGGTACGCTGGTTAAAGTGGGTGTTGCTAGCACTATGGATAAGCAGCTGGGCAATGCTAGCCATAAGCATAAGCAAGGTAAGCATGGCTTTTAAAGATAGCGCTACCATAAAAGATGTGTATGTACTACAGCAGCCAGCCGACAGCACTTTGTTTGTACAAATAGCCGATAGCACTGCTACAGGCTGGGAATATGTAGAAGACGAAGACGGCGAGCGTACTGATTGGGAAGCACTGATAGGCAATAACGACATAAGCGACTTGAA
>JAFDYM010000330.1 GCA_018267435.1 Bacteroidota bacterium
AGGGGCCGCGGTGGCCTTGGCGATATATTTTGCCGATATTTGTTCGCTATTCATTTTATAAGAAAGTGAACACTTATTTTGGATTTTGGATAACTTGGCTATATTTGCACTCCCAAAATTTTTAAATAAAGTTATGCCAAAGCAAAAAACAAATTCCGGTGCTAAGAAGAGGTTCAAGGTAACTGGATCAGGTAAAATAAAGCGCGCTAAAGCTTACAAGCGCCACCTGCTGGGTTCAAAAACTAAGAAGAGAAAAGCTGAACTAGGTAAATCTGCCGTTGTGTTCAAGGGCGATGAGTACCGCGTAAAGCTAATGCTTGGTATGGCCTAATCAATTATTACCCAGAAATTTGTAAACAAGAAAAAATTAAAGAGAAATGCCACGTTCAGTCAATTCAGTAGCATCAAGGGCGAGAAGGAAAAAGGTGTTGAAGCAATCGAAAGGTTACTTCTTGAGCCGTTCAAATGTATATACCGTAGCAAAAAATGCTGTTGAAAAAGCAGGTCTTTATGCTTACGTAGGTCGTAAATTAAAGAAAAGGGATTACCGCAGCCTGTGGATAACCCGTATAAATGCAGCAGTTCGCGAAGAAGGCTTGACTTATTCAGTTTTTATTTCGAAATTAGCTGCAGCGAACATCGATATCAACCGTAAGGTTCTTGCCGATTTAGCGCTTAACAACCCAGCTGCCTTCAAAGCAGTAGTTGCTAAAGTAAAATAGATAGTACTCACTAAAGACTTAGTGTTTTCATAGGTTCAAAGTTGGCCATCCGCAAGGGTGGCCTTCTTTATTTTGTGGAATGACCATTGCCGATAGACCATTGACCATAGAAAAAAACCGATTTAATCAGTAAGGGCACAAAGGTTTTTCAAGAAGGGCACGAAAGATAAATACAAGTTGTTTTAACACGGAGGAACAGCCGAGGGCATGGAGAAAACAAACGCCTTCTGCTTTAGCTCTGTCATTGACTTGAGGAGCTTTTTCTTTTGTCAACTAGAAGTACCACATACTGAAGATGTGGCACTTCAGGAATACACCCGCAGTTTGCCCAATAAATACTAACCTACTTATAATCATACTCGCAATATGTCTACAGGATGTACGCACGCTGTGCGAAGCAGGCTGAGGTGACGGCAAACTTCCCGCGCCAAAAAAATACCTCATCCCCTTGCCCCTTCTCCACTATGGAGAAGGGGAACAAAACGGTCATTACCCACATATAACTTTTGTATTCCTCCGTGTTCTCGGCTTTCCTCCATGTTTAATAATTGCATTCTGCATTTCATCTGTTAATCTGTGGCATACTCCAGCAAAACCAATTGTCATGGAATTGTCATAAACAATATAGCGGTGGGCATTACGACATTACAAGGTATATTCGCAGCGCTTAAATAACCCTTAAGCAAGCGGTTTTCACTAACATTGCAGCACACAATATGCCCGAGGACAACGAAGCACCTAAAAAACGTTTACCCAGCCGACAACAGATAGTAGATGCCCTGCGCATTTACCGCTTTATGCTACCTTACAAGTGGCACTTTATAGTAGGTATGGTATGCTTGGTAATATCTACTGCCGTAGTATCGGTAATACCTAGCGGCTTTGGCAAACTGGTAGATGCCGGCTTGCCTGCCAAGGAAGCCATAGAGCAGATAACTGCAACTATAAAAAAAGATATACCTGCCGATGCCAAGGTGGTAGAAATACAACAGGAAATAGCGCAGCTAAATGCACAAATAGACCCTGCCAAACTAAAGCACATAGGTATATTGCTAGGCGTGGTATTGCTGATACAGGCAGTGCTATCGTTCTTCCGCATTTACTTGTTTGAATACGTAAGCCAAAATGCCATGGCCGCTATTCGCAGTCAGCTATACGAGCGTATTATTACTTTACCGATACACTTTTTTGAGAACAACCGTGTAGGCAATCTTACCTCGCGCATATCCGCCGATGTATCGCAACTGCAAGATGCCCTATCGAACCAATTGGCATTCTTTGTAAGGCAATTGGTATTGCCCATAGCTTGTATACCCTTATTGCTTATCATATCGTGGAAATTGGCTTTGATAATAGTGGCTACGCTACCCGTATTGGTAATAGTAGCTGTACTGTTTGGCAGGTTTATACGCAGCATGAGCCGCAAAGCACAAGATGAATTGGCAGCCTCGAACGTAATAGTGGAAGAAACTTTCCAATCGATAGACGTAGTAAAGGCATTTACCAACGAGGCCTACGAAACTCGCCGCTATGGCTTGATAAACCGCGCCGTAGCAGGTATAGGCTTAGATGCTGCTAAATACCGCGCTGCCTTTGTATCGTTCATTATATTGGTAATGTTCGGTGCCATAGTGCTATTGGTATATGCCGGCATGAACGAGGTAGCCATACACGAAGTATCGACGGCACATGGTGGCAACGATGGCATAAGCATGGGCGAGTTGATACAGTTTTTCCTGCTTACCTTGTTTGTGGGTAGTTCATTAGCTGGCCTAAGCGAAAGCTATGCCGTGCTGCAAAAAACGATAGGAGCATCGGAGCGCATAAACGAGATATTAGGCGAGACCAGCGAAACCAATGTAGCTGATGAAAACCTACACGAGCCTATCCATGGTAATGTTGAGTTTAAGGATATAAATTTTGCCTACCCATCGCGCAAGGATATACAGTTATTCCAAGGCTTATCTTTTGATGTAAAGGCTGGGCAAAAAATAGCTTTGGTGGGCCCGAGTGGTTCGGGTAAGTCTACCATTGTAAAACTATTGAGCGGTCTATACCCTTTCGAGAGCGGCAGCATACAGATAGACGGCAAGGATATACGCAACTACAACATTACGGCGCTGCGCAAAAACTTCGGCAGCGTACCGCAGGATACCATACTATTTGGTGGCACCATAAAGGAGAACATAGCCTACGGCAAGCATAACGCTACCGACGCTGAAATATGGGAAGCCGCACGCAAGGCGAATGCGCTTGACTTCATCAATACATTTCCCGAAAAGCTTGATACGGTAGTGGGCGAGCGCGGCGTAAAGCTATCGGGCGGGCAAAAACAGCGTATAGCTATAGCCCGCGCCATACTGCGCGACCCTAAGATATTGATACTGGATGAAGCGACATCTGCCCTTGATAGCGAGAGCGAAAAACTGGTGAAGGATGCGCTGAATGAATTGATGAAGAACCGTACCACCTTCATCATTGCACACCGCCTATCTACCATCCGCGAAGCGGACGTAATACTGGTGATAAACAAGGGCAAAATAGTAGAGCAAGGCACGCACGCCGACTTATCTAAATTGGATAACGGCCTTTACAGCAACTTGCTGAAGTTGCAGTACGAGGTGGAGTAATTTTTCCGCCACGAGGTCGCGAAGGCACAAAGAAGGATGTAAGAGAGTGCGCTTGTAAGTCATTTTACAAAAAGGAGATACGTTTTAAGTATTTCTTCTTAACCCTTTTTATTCATTTTACTTCGTGTCTTTGTGCCTTTGTGGCTATAAATTTGCAAACGCTTTGCGGCTCGTAAATTCTTTGCAACTTAGCGGCGCATACGCATGAAAATATCTGCTTCCATATACAGTAATAGCAAGGAGAAGAGCCTAGAGCAACTGGTGCGCGAACTGGATGCACACAACATAGATATGTTGCATATAGATTGCGTGGATAGCCCGAAGGTATTCGACGACATTCGCGCCATTAAACAGTTTTCTACCACACCTATCGACCTGCATATTATATCATCTAACCCTGAGCAATACATACCGTTTGTAGAGGAACTGGGCGTAGAGTATGTATGCTTTCAGTACGAGAACCTTAGCAGCATACCTGCGGTACCGCAGAACAGCATAACGCAGTATGGCTTGGCTATAACTTCTAACACCAGCATAGATGTATTTGAGCAGGTGAAGGATAGCTACAGCTTTGTAATGATAATGACCACCGTGCCGGGCATGACGGGCGGCGTGTTCAGCAAGGATAGTTTGCAGAAGATAATTGAGTTTAAGCACCGCTACCCAAAGACGCAGATAGAGGTGGACGGCGGCGTGAATGACCAGATAGCTTTTATACTTCGCCTATTGGGCGTTAACGCTGTGGTATCGGGTAGTTACTTGCTGAACCATGAATCGTTGGGTGCGGGTATGCTAAGCCTACACAAGGCACCGAACAGTGCCGCGAAGCACGTATTTAGCGTGGGCGACTTTACTACGCCGCTACAGCACTTGCCTATCATCAGTAATGGCGACACCAGTTTTAAAAACATACTGCAGCAAATAGAAAAAGGCGGTCAGGGCTTTGTAATGTTTACCGATGCCGATGGCAAGTTGACAGGTATAGTAAGCAATGCCGATGTACGCAAAGGCTTGGTAAAACACATCGATAATTTGGATGGGGTGAAAGGTGAAGATTTGATAAACACCACGCCCGTACATATACATGATACTGCCAGTGTAGCCGACATGGCAAAACTGCTGAACAACCTGAATTTTATTGTGCTATTTTTGCCCGTAGTTGATAGTAATAACGTATTAAAAGGAGCTGTACTGCTCAACAGTTTAACCCGCATATAATGATTATCCATTTGAATAAATCGGTTAGCCCACAGCAAGCCGAAGCCCTAGCCGTAAAACATCAATCTATATTGCTGAACGATGGCAAACTTACCTTGATAACATCAGGCAAACTAAAGACCGTAGATGATGAGCTAAAGGCAGTAGCTGAGGAGATATTTTTAACCGATAGCGACATACAATTAGCCAGCAAGCAATACATAAAAACCAAGCGCGAAGTAAACCTAGGCAGCGCAACCATAGGCGGCGCTACTAACAACTGTATAGCCATTACAGGCCCGTGCAGTGTAGAGAGCGAAGAGCAGATAGAAGCAGCAGCCAAGTTATGTGTAGAGCTAGGTGTAAAGGTGCTACGCGCAGGCGCATTTAAGCCTCGTACATCGCCTTATACTTTCCAAGGTTTAGGCTTAGAAGGCTTAAAGCTATTGGCTAAAATGCGCGATAAATACGGTCTGCAAATAATAACCGAAGTGCGCGATAGCACCCATGCCGACGATGTAATAGAATACGCTGA